>JAGYMO010000167.1 GCA_018400255.1 Deltaproteobacteria bacterium | reverse complement strand
TCTTCGCCAGCTATTCTTAAAATATGCTCGGTGTTATTCTGTTTCTTAAATCCAGGAATAATTACCTCATAAAGCATATCCTTAACAGCCATTGCCACATTTTCTCTGATTTGCTCAAAATAGGAACTGGCCTGTGCTTGAGCAATCTGCATCGCCCCTAGAGTAGTACCTGATGGCCCAGACTCCCCCCTCATCGGGTCTTGAGAAAACGTCATCTCGTCCCTATTGCCCAGCCATTTTTGTATCTCTTGGTTATAATAAGCAAGATTCCGATCAGCCATATCAACCTGCCTGATTTCATCTTCTACATTTAGAAGATCGCCATTATCTACATCAGTTAATAGGTTGCGAGCGACACCCTCGTCTCTGGTCTGCCAAAGTCTCAAGGTTGAATAGTAGGATGATTTAACCTGTTGGTTTGATATTTCGTTTATTCGTATTTGAGGGTCTATCAATATCTCAACCCTACCAACACCCAGCCATCTGCCCGGTATCTTTTCCCAGTGAAATTCTCTATAAGGTAATCCATCAACCACTTCTTCATCTAAGGTAAATCCGGGGTGGGGATGGTCTCCACTTTCGTCTGATATATCTTTGCCCACATCAGCGTGGACAATTCTTTTATAAACACCATTCACTTCGCCATACCTTTCATAAACACGGATAAACTCCTCATCGCCTTCGTTAAACTCCTTTAATACCTTCTTTGTGTTTTTCCACTTCTTTTCCTTGGCTACCTGTTTAAATTCAACCGGGTAGTAGTTGTGGATTTCAATAATGTAGTTTGCGTGGTCTAGTGTGTCGGCTGTCTGGTCAACTATAAAGTTTCTCAAATCAACAAAGTGAATTTTATTGTCAATTATTTTTATCACGACCGAACCCAATACGGGCAGTTCGTGAAATATCCTATTAAGGGTCTGACCAAACTTTTGATCTTTCATCCAAAACTTCAAGTCCCTTTCAAAGAACCAGGTTCTCAACGGCAAACCACCGCCGGCCGTTTGGATTTTGATATGTTTGGTATCAAAATCAATAGCTTTTGTGCCGATATTGCAGGGCACCCTGGATATGTTATAAAAGTATTTCTTGTCCCCTTGGTCGTCTGTGTCCCCCGTTTCATATTTGGAGTTGTAATAAAGATAAATCTGTTTAATGGTTTTTTTCTGGCTGAACTTAAAACCGTCAATTATTGTAATTGGCTCGTTAAACCTGTCTATCTCTTTTTTTATTGTGTCTAATATCATTTTTTTGCTTTGCCTGTTGGTTTCCAGCCGTGTTTATATGCTTCGTGCATCCTCATTCCCTTCTTGCGGGCAGCGGCCGATTTATAGCAATAGGTTTTGCCCGTGTTTTTATTGGTCATACAATAGACCTTTTTCCGTCCCTCTTTTTTGTGCTTAACCTGTAGGGCATATTACATTCCAAGTCTCTTTCTCTCTCTCCTTTTTTGTCTCTTGCTGAGAGAAGAATAGACTTGTTCGTTTGGTAGAACCTTTTTTGCCACCTGTTTAGGTGCTTTCTTTTTTGGCATAATTTTATTTAGAATTTTAGTTAATATATTGACCTTTTCCATAATTAGTAATATTGGAATCGTTTTATTCTTTTAGGATGGCGAGCCAATCGCATCTTTCTTTTTCTGGCGATTGACGGATTGAGTTGCCAATAAGCCAGTAGTGTGCTCATTACGTCATCATCGTGGAAGTTGCGCTGAGCCCCTGCTCCTTTTTGCTGGGCGCTATCTGCCCATACAAATGTCCTGAACTCGTTGATGGTTTTTTTGTCGTAGATTTTGGGAAAACCAGCTCTCAATAAGTCTTGGAAATTACTGATAAGGGCTTGTTTTGATTGATAAGATGTTTTCCACCCCAGTTTTGAGGTGTCCTTATCAAACTTCTCGTCATACACCTTGCGTTCAAAAACCTTTAAGTCTCGGATTTGTAAGAGCAATGCTTGTCCCGAAGCGTTGGCTTCCGGTATGATAAGCGGTTTTTTGTATTTGTAGTATAAAAACTTTACTTTTTCCCCTAAGGCAGAAATGGGTATTTTGCCGTTGTATTTGGCCACCTTAACGCCTTTGTCTGATACAACTGATATGGACGAGGGGTCTACCGAACCTTCTGACGGGTCAACGCCTATCTGATAAGTAGTCCCAGGTTGGTATTCTTCATATATTTCGCACCCTTCTTCCACTTTTAGGGGAACACGGGGAACGAAACTGTCTATGTATTCCTGTCCGAAGACAGCTCTTTCGGTCATTACTTCCGGCGTCCATTCGCCATAGACGAATCTTTTAACATAGTTTTCATCGTGGTTTAATTGGTCTTCAATATAGTCTTCGGGGAGGTTTGCCCTGTTGTCTATCATTGAGCTGTTCACCAGTTCAGTGCCCGGGGCTGGGTTTTCTTTAAAATAGTCGTATGCCCAAAAGTTTGCCGGATTACAGGTCATATTGCCCTGCCTCCAAGGGACATCTTTTCTTCTTAAACGGGAATTAAGGGAAAAGAACACGTCTTTTTCCACCTCTTCCAGCTGGTCAACGAAGTAAGCGCCCAAGTTCAGCCCTTTAATTTTCTGTTGAGCTTTCTTGATATCAGCCAGAGACCCTTCCTGTAGGGCGTCTAACCCGAAAAGGACAACCTTAGAGCCGTTAAAGAACTTGATAATCCCGTCTTTGACTCTGTGGGTATACCATTTGCTATACATCAGGTCAAACAAATCGGGCAATACCGTTAAATCAAGGTCTGATAAGTGTTTTCTGCCCAAGAGAACGGTGTTATTGGGAAAACAGAGGCACATCAGTATCATTTTAATGGCCAAGGTCAGGGATTTTCCTGATCCAAATCCGCCAACTGAAAGAACAAATCTCTTTTTTGAATTAATAAACTTGGCCTGATTGGGCAGGAAGGTGATTTTTTTACTGCCCAAATCGTAGCTTTGGATTTTTTTGCCTTTTGCCCACTGTCTGCCCAGTTCGGACATCTCTTTTTGAAATTGGTCAAGGTTCATTCTCTAATGCCCCTATAATTGCCCGTATAATGCATTCTTTGGTGCCTTACAGAGGTTTTTATGGTTTAGTTGGGTAATTGCTATTTGATAAAGTTATTGTCCTTAAACACTTGATAAAGAGCCCGTGATATCCACTCCACCTCTTTCTCCGTAAATCCAGGGTTGATGCAGTGAATAATCTCGTGAAACAGGGTTAATTCTTTTTCTTTAGGTGATAGGTCTTTATTGATTAAGATTGTGCCCTCTCCGCTCAATGAGCCATCATCTGCTAATCCTTTGACCTCTCTTACTTCTAGGTTGAATGCCCCTATTTTGATTGATTTTGGTATGAGCATTGGTTTGATATTGAGTTGATTTTTATGATTGTGCGATTGAGCTATATATAATAAATCACGGGAAATCCATTTGCCCCTTACTCCCCCCCTTTATTATTAATTGGGTATAATATTGATTATATAGAGAACTATTTCAAGCTATTATTGGCTCGCTGGCTCATTTGCTCAATTAATTGCTCAATTGTTTGCTCAATTGGCTGATTGTTTGAGCTGTCTTTGGGTGAGCTTGGGTTTATTTGAGCTGTGTGTGTAGATATAACTA
>JAGYMO010000166.1 GCA_018400255.1 Deltaproteobacteria bacterium | reverse complement strand
TTTGAAATTGATGTGATGGGTTTTGAACAGCAGAATTCTGTTGGCAAGTTATTGAGATCCATTTTTGATCCAGATGAATTAAGCAGGGCTTCCAGATCTTCGGTATAGCCTTCTTTCTTTTTCCGTTCGATGATCCGGTAATAATCAGCTTCGGCTGCTCGGTCTGGTGTCAGCTCATTGCTCTTACCCGGGTTGATGGTTTGATAGGTGTTATTGGTTTCCTGGGTCTTGCCTTCGAGTAAACCCCAGACCCGGGTGATGGTATCGTGATTACATTCAAGCTCGATGAATTTGATTTTGCCATGTGAATTTTTCTGGTACAGTTTTATAATATGCATGATAGCTCTCTCTTTGCGTTTTTATTATTAATAAATAATTTCCCATTGTTGGGTTTGTTGGTTAAAATACTCTGTAGGTAAACAGGTATTAGGAAACTCTCTCATTTCCATTATTTCAAAGGCACCAGATGGGAGTACTCGTAAGGTTTGCCATTGTGTATGAGGAATGTGACTAAGATCAGTTGGCTGTTTTACAGGTCGGTCATTCATTTTATCTCTTCTCCTCTGACCTCTTTAATCAGGGTCATCCATTGATCCATAACAGCGTAGTAGTCGTCAAACTGTGGTATGGCTATTTTAGGATTGATTAAATAAAGCTCACGCCGTATACGGCACACAAGCTGGTGCTCACTGATTTCTTTATAAGCCCGGGTTACTCGTGTTTCTTCTTTTTTGTTTGCGGGTTTAAACCAGGTTTTATTGGTCTTTAGATTACGTTTTCTAATCAGGGTCCATAGCAGCCATGTGCCACTTTTAGACAGATCGATGAGCACATCAAATAACCCGGGGTAGTTTGGAGTAGGAGTTGAGTAATGATCATTGGCTCCAATACAGATGAAAGCAGGTACAATGGTTCTATTTTTAGGTACGGATGAAATAAAGATTTTTTCGCTTTTATCCAGCTCAGTTTCAATGGTGATTTTATTGCCCATTTCAGTTCCTTTTTTGAACCAAGAAAAGTAAGAGTTACCCTTCAAAAATGACTGGTATCTATAGAGATACCCTTCAAAACTGTAGGGTAACTTTCCCGTAAGTTATTGTTTTTATTACAAATCTTGCCCTATATATATATATAGATTTTAACCAGAGGATTTTCCTGTGATTCCACCTGACGGCTTGAGTGCAAAAGTGCACGAAGGAGAATGCTGAACGGAGTGAGGCATTCTGCCTGAGTGTGCTGTTTGCGTACTCAACATGGAAGGATGGTGGAATCACAGTAGATAATAGTAAAAGGAATAACACTTAAAAGATGCTCCTTGCCTGTTTTTGAACCAGTAAGGATAATAGATAGCATTACTTACTTTTTAAAACAAGTAATCTTTTACTCTCTATTTTTCTTTTAATATGAATTTCAGATAACCCATCCGTGCTGCACTGACACCCAATCGGCTGTGCCGCTTGTGTATCAGCTTGCACTACCGATTATCTGAAATTCATTAAATAAACTTAGGAATGAATGAATAGGCGGGCGATGTTACCGTTCTTGAGTGCTTCATATGCACCAAGACTATCTGCGATGTGTTCGAATTTACTGGCAGGGGTTTTCTTTCCTAAAGGGAAATAAACATTATCGATCCTTTTGAGCTTACCTGTTTTGGTATGGATCTCTTTCTTTTGGATCTCCCAGTTGTACAGCTCACAGGCTCTTTCCATCATCTCCACTTTAGAGGCGTTCTGCTTGCCCGTTAAAGCCTTTTTGACCTCTGCTGGGGTAGTCCACTCAACCGGAAGCTTAAACAGCGTAAAAACGGATACAGAGACTGCTGTGGCTATAGCCATGGCCTGTATCGCTCTGGCTGATTGTCCACCTGCTCCCGGCATTTCACCGAGTACCCCTTTAATTTTATTGGCTCTGATTACAGAAGCCAATGCCATTGTCAGCTGGTTAATACGGAAAGCTTTGTCATC
>JAGYMO010000165.1 GCA_018400255.1 Deltaproteobacteria bacterium | reverse complement strand
ATGTATCGTCGGGAATCGAGAGGCGAATACCTTAGTTTACTAATTTTATCTGATTACGTCACAAAGGGGCAAGGTGGCAAAGGCACAAAGAAGAAATAATGCGTCTCAAAAACTCTGTGCCTGTGTGCCTTTGACCCTCAAGCTATCCCTTTTAGGGATAGTAGTTGACTTTTTAAAGGAGTTACCTTAATCCTTTAATAGCAAATAACAACAAGGTATAGATCGGGTCAATAACGAAAATTTCGGCTGGATCTAATCGTGAGCTATGTAAGATGTTTTTGTTGTTATTAGGGGTAAAATATTAATCGTATTTTTAATTTTTACCCCTAAATAAAGGTATTGATTTATATAAGTCTTACCTGTTTGCCTTTCTTATACCGAGTTGATCCTGTGCTATGATAAATTTACATATATTAGTTGACCCTTCCACCATACCATAAGGTGGTGCGTCTCTGTAGTAGCGGGCTACCGGATACTCAGTTGAGTAACCGTAAGCGCCCAAAATGCTCATGGCATACCTTGAAGCCTTATAGACTATCTCACCTGCTAAATATTTAGCCTGAGCTACCTCCATATTATTACCTAACATACCCTGGTCTTTTTGCCATGCCGCCCTATAACACGACAATCTTGCGGCT
This sequence comes from Deltaproteobacteria bacterium, assembly GCA_018400255.1. Classification (GTDB taxonomy): domain Bacteria; phylum Desulfobacterota; class DSM-4660; order Desulfatiglandales; family B25-G16; genus M55B121. The sequence continues at coordinate 23,359 of JAGYMO010000165.1, read as the reverse complement.
TCTATCTCTGAAACCATTTGCGCAATCATATCTTGGTTCATCTGAAATGTTCCTATTGGTTGTCCGAACTGCTCCCTCTCCATAGCGTATTTCGTTACCGAGTCTAAACAAGCCTGGGCTAAACCAACGCCTCCAGCAGCGCAGGATAAACGAGAATTTGCCAACGAGCCAAAGATGATTTTAACACCATCTCCAGGTTTTCCTATAATGTTTTCCTTAGGAACCTTGGTGTTTTCTAATATAATTTCACCGGTTGGTGTTGAGTGAGTTCCGGTCTTGTCTAAATCCGTAGTAGTGATTCCGTTAAAATTTTTAACCTCAACTACAAATGCGGATAAACCCTTTGATTTAAGCTCTCTATTTGTATAAGCGTAGCATATTATTACATCCGCGACGCTGGCATTCGATATCCATGTCTTATAGCCATTTATAAGCCAGTGATCCCCTTTATCCTCTGCTGTCGTTTTCATAGACATAACGTCAGAGCCTGCGTTCGGCTCCGTCATTGCAAAGGCTCCAACATGATCAGCATTTACTAATTTTGGTACATATTTTTTTGTTAACTGCTCATCCCCGTAATGATATATAGTATAAGCCATTCCAGTTGTTTGCATATTCATTTGCACTCTTAAGGCACTTAAACCCCGGGCTATCTCTTCGGTCAGAATAATCGCGGCTAGCCAGCCCATATTATTTCCACCATACTCCTCTGGAATTACCGTACCAAAAAAACCTAAATCGGCCATAGGTTTAATGGCCTCCTTGTAAGGAAAATAATGATTTTCCTCCCACTCATCTGCAAAGGGTGCAACTTTTTCATCTACAAAATCACGTACTGTATCTTTCAGCATTTGTAGTTCATCAGATAATTTGAAATCCATACTTCCTCCTTAATTGTTAATAATAAATAGAACGCCTGATATATAGGCATTAATTAGCTTTTTTGTTCCCTGTAACTTACAAGCTAATACATGAATATAATTAATAATAACGAAGTGTATAATGCTACACAAATTTATAAATAAAATCTTACTCTTAAATGGACATAATCCTTTACATGGTGGCGAAGAAAGGGACGTAAAGAAATATCCTGTGGTTTAAGGCCCTGTGAGCGTTTTTACTTATTTTTGTAATATATATTATTAGGCCTAAGTTTACAATAAATTTGTTAACCATATTAAATATAAATTACTTAAAATAAGCTTTAAATAATGATTGTAAGCAGGTCTATTTTCCGATACAAAAGGTGTTAAATATGTCCGTTAAAATATCATCATCAACTTTCTCCCCTGTTATCTCGTTTAAGTTGTCTTTAACATGATAGAGGTCCTCAGCGATAAACTCTAACGGTATATCGGCCTTTAAATTCATAATAATCTTTTTTAGGTGTTTAATAGCTTGGTCTAAGAGTACCTTATGCCTGAGATTTGGCATAATGGATTCGTTGTTTATATCCTTTTTATCCTCCATTATCTTTGAAAATATTGCATCGGCGAGGGCGGAAAAACCCTTGCCAGTCAGCGCTGAAACTTTAACTATCGACAAGCCTGCAAAAGTAGAATCTATTTTTTTATTCGACAGTCTAGTAGGTAAGTCTATTTTGTTTATAACTAAAATAAAGATCCTTTCCTTTATTTCATTTAATAAATAAAGGTCATATTCATTCAGGACCCTGCTTTGGTCCACTACAAAAAGAATAAGGTCAGCTTTTTTAATTTGAGTTTTTGTTAAACCAACGCCTCTTTGTTCAATTATACCACTCACTTTTCGAATACCGGCCGTGTCTATAAATTTAATTGGAATACCTTTTATGCTAGTAGTGCCCTCTATTATATCCCTCGTTGTCCCTGGCACTGGTGTTACAATAGCGCGCTCCTCCTGTAATAGCCTATTTAAGATACTTGATTTACCTACATTAACCCTGCCGACTATGGCGGCGTTTAGACCCTCATATAATATTTTTCTTTGTTTATAAGAATCCGCTATTACCTTAAGAGGTCTAAGTATATTTGTTTTTATATAGTCTATAATGGTTGCATTTAAACCCGCCGTTGATACTTCTGCAGGAAAATCTATAGAGGCTTCTATTTGAGCTAATATATGAGTGACTTTCGTGTTAGTCGTTTTTATATGGCTTTTTAAGCTCCCGTTAAGTTGCTCTACGGAAAATTTTAGTGATTTATCAGACTTAGCGTTTATAAGATCGACAATCGCCTCGGCCTGGGTTAAGTCAATTCTACCGTTTAAAAAGGCCCGAAACGTAAACTCTCCCGGCTCGGCTAGTCTGGCGCCGCTTTGAAGGATAATTTGAAGTATATGTGATAGTATTACATAACCACTGTGAGAATTAATTTCTACGACAGTTTCCCTTGTATACGAAAAAGGGGCACGCATAACAGAAAGAAGCACTTCGTCTATAAATATATTGGTTTTCGGATCGACTATATTTCCTAAATGGAGGTGAAAGTTTTTAAAGGAATTTGCCTTTTTTTTTGATTTAAATATTCTTTTTGCGATATCCTCCGCATCGTTCCCGCTAATCCGGATTATTCCTATTCCTCCTATACCTATAGGAGTTGAAATAGCCGTTATGGTATCATCGTTGAATCGCATAATCTAAACACTCAAAACATGGTTTACTCTAAAGGAAATGAAACAAACCCTATTTTTTTACGGGATAGAGGTACAAACACTGCTACAAAAGGTTTTTACGTCGCTGTAATTTTCGAGAATTCCCAGCCAAGAGTCTTATCTGAAATATCGGCTGAGCGACATGGCTGGGCATAGCAACGGAAGGGTTTTATCTTAGAAAAGGGGGTTAAAATAAGAGAATCAGGCTTCCAATTTATTGTATGTCGTTTTTGCGCTACGGAACGAGAAGATTATATTTCTCCCTTATTCCATATAATCCAATCCTTCTCAATTAAGCCACGGTAATTTACCCCGACCGCAGAAAGCTACGGCTTTAGCCGTGGATGAATACGCCTATAGTCGGGATGTCGCGCAACTAAGCCCCGCCGTTCGCGAAGCGAATCGGCGAAACCAGGTGGTACCACGAGCTTGCCCGTGGCGCTCCACCAAATAGGTCTCTAAGGTTTTAAAAATATCAGCTTTTAAAGAATATAAATTTTTAACTACCTCTTTTTGGAATAACAAGTATTTTTTTGAACAGCCCCTCCCCTTTACTTTTGGTCTGAACATAGGGGTCTTCTTTGAGGGCCAAATGTATTATCCTCCTGTCATAGGGGCTTTTTGGGTTTATGATTGCGACCTTTCCTGTTTTTTTAACCTTCTCACTTGTTTTAAAAGCAAGGTCCTTCAATGACTCCTCTTTTTTTTGTCTATAATTCTCTGAATCCACTATCACTCTAATCTTTTTCCCGTAAGCCTTGTTTACCGCCTTATTAACAATAAATTCCAAGGCCTCTAATGTCTTGCCTTTGTATCCTATTAATATACCAGAGCCGTTTCCCTTTATGTTTAAAAAGATAGTGTTATCTTTTTTCTCTGCGGAGATCTCCGAATCTACAACCATTAATGCTAGTATCTTTTCTAATATATCCCTGGCAATAAGAACGGCACTGTCTGTTTTTGGTGTTGCCTTTATTTTAACCTTTCTGCTGCCCACAATACCAAATATACTGGTTGATTTGTTTTCTATAATTTCAATATTTAACTCGTCTTCCGTTGACGAAAAATGTTTGCATGCCATCTCAATGGCATCCTCGGTTGTTTTAGCCTCGATTTCAATAGTTGGCATATCTATTCCTCCCTAATCTTGACAGAACAATTTATCATGGCAGCAAGCTTCAAGCTTTTCGAATGCAATCTAATCATCTTTTATGAATCCATAGGATATGTATTTCAAAAAAGTAGTAAAGCTAATTAATATAACTTGTATATGCATATTAACTAATTTGCTTATTAATTCTATACTGTTGGGCTATAGAAAGTAAGTTGTTTACGAGCCAGTACAGCACGAGCCCGGAGGGAAAGTTAATAAATAAGAATGTAAATATGATAGGCAGAAACATCATCATTTTTGCCTGCGCCGGATCTCCTGCTACGGGTGTCATCTTTTGCTGGAGAAACATCGACGCCCCCATTATTAGGGTTAATACTGGAATTCCATACGGGGGCGACATGAACGGGATCTGAAACGGAAAGGAGAAGAGCCTGTCAGGCGCGGATAGGTCTTTTATCCAGAGAAAAAAAGGGGCGTGCCTTAGCTCTATTGAACCTGGCAAAACCTTATAGAGGGCGAAGAAAACCGGTATTTGGACTATCATAGGCAAGCAGCCCCCCATTGGGTTTATTTTATAAGTTTTATAGAGACTCATAAGTTGCTTTTGCATTTCCTGCTTATTATTTTTGTATTTCTCCCTTATCTTAGCCATCATAGGTTGAAGTTTACGCATTTCCTTCATAGATTGGTAGCTTTTATGTGTAAGTGGCCAGAATAAGATTTTAATAATTATGGTTACTATAATTATTGAGACGCCGTAGTTAGACACATATTTATTTATAAAACGCAGGGCGTACAGTATTGGTTTTGCAATAACGTCAAACCACCCAAAGTATATAGATTTTTCTAGCTTACTGTCCAACGATTTTAGTATGGAGATATCCTTCGGGCCAAAAAATAAGGTAAATTCGTCCGTTCGTGTCTCCCCCGGATTAACCTTTAAGGAAGGAATGTAGGATATATTTATTTCCCCGTTTGGTAATGTGACTCCTTTTACAAAAGCCTTTTGCGATTCTTCATTAACTATGGCCTTTATAAAGTAGGGTTCCTCATAGGCCACCCAGGTTATATTTTCTGAATATTGCTTATCCTTTATTTTTTTTAGATCTATCTGCTCTAGACTCCCGTTTGAGTAAAGGCCCATACCTTCAAAAACACCGTACCCTCTTTTTGTGCTTAAAGGAAAATGTGATAGGTTTAAGGATAAATTATTATCAAAACTTTTCTTAGAGCCGTTGTCTATAATCGCCAATAAACCTATTTTGTAATCATCGCCGAAGAATCTAACTTTTATTTGGATATCCAAGCCTTCCGGGGACATCCATCTATAAACTGCCTCCCCTGATCCGCCACCTTTTTTTATCGCGATATCCTTGCCATTAAATGAGTACTTGTAGTCACTTAGAAGGGATAGGTCTTCACCGGAAAACCCTACGAAAAAACCCCTGTCGTCTTTATTTTTTGTATTAATTAATTCTTTTAAAGGTGAGTCTTTATCAAGGTCGGAGCGGTAATTTTTTAATTTAAAACTTTTTATAATAGGTCCGGAACCTGACAGTACAGCAACGTAGAGGTCAGTTTCGACTGTAATGTCTTTGAAGTCTTTTTCATGTTCGAAGACGAGCTCCGCCTTTGAATCTGGCATTATGGGTTCTTCCTTTGGTGTCTGTTTCGGCTCGTCTGCTTCATAAGTCGGCCTATCGGCTTCCTGCGTTTGTTTTGGCTCAGGTCCAAATAACAGAGACCATACAAGAAAAACGAGGAAAGAAAGCACTAAGGCCATTAATGTTCGCTTATCCATAAATAAATACCCAATTAAACAATTAAGATATTAGTATGATTTTAAAAGACCATAGATAACAAAGAGATGATAATTCTATACAAGCGGGTCGTATCCACCTGGATGAAACGGTTGACATTTAAGGATTCTGATTACAGCGAGATACCCTCCTTTTATTACCCCGTATTTTTGAATGGCAAGGAAGGCATATTCAGAACAAGTCGGTGTAAAGCGACAAGAGTTTGGCAGAATCGGCGACAAGATTAACTGATAGAGCCGTATTAATAAAAGCACATAAAATCGTGGTTTAATGAGTGAGGCTATCATTTTTTAGTAGCGGGCCTCCTAACTCCTCTGTAATATTTGAAAGGCCATATCCATCAACTTGTTTTAAAGCGACGATAAGGATGTCGAATCCCTTTGGGATTTCTTTCTTATTGAGCCTAAAGAATTCTCTAATTAATCTCTTAATTCTGTTTCTTTTTACAGAATTTCCTTCTTTTTTGCGGATTGTTATGCCTATCCTGCTTCTTTCCAGGCCGTTCGGTTTTAAGATTATTAAAAAATTTTTTGTATAATATTTATCCCCATTTTTCTTTACGGCTTGAAACTCAGAGCTTTTTAATAATCTTTCATTTTTGTCTAAGGTAAACAACCTTGCTATGAAAACCTGCAAAAAAATGATAAATAAATATTTCTAAAAAAGACCACCTAATTGATTGTTAGGCGGATAATCTCTTTCTTCCTTTAGCCCGTCTTCTTTTTAACACATTTCTTCCGGCCTTACTGCTCATCCGTTCGTGAAATCCATGTTTACGAGCCCTTTTTAAATTGCTTGGCTGAAATGTTCTCTTCATAAGGAAAACCCTTTTTAATATTATTAGTTTAAGTTTATTTGTTTTCTAATCATAGCATGCCCCTGTTGTCAAGATAAAAGAGTTATTTATCTAACTTGGTAAATTTTGACGCTTTAATAAAAAAATAATTTTTCTACTGAAGCATTCTTGTTGCTGCTTCCAATTAAATAAATGAAAATATTGTCAGAGGCTATTTCCGCTGATTTTTGGAATGCTTTGATGTTTTACTACACTGTAAAATTGTATAGAGTCTAATTATTCAATAAAAAATTATGACAAAAATATATTTTTGCTTGCAATTTATTATAATGTCGTGGTATTAAGCCGCTGTTAAATACTATAGATTAAAATATTTTAATGAAAAAGTCAAAAACAGAAATAAATGCCTTTTTAGGAAAAGATACTGAATTTGAGGGCAAATTTTCCTTTACGGGTATGGTTAGGGTGGATGGAAGATTATCAGGGGAAATTTTTTCCAACGGTACCTTATTAGTAGGCGAAAGCGCTGTTATAAAGGCGCAGATACATGTTGGTGACGTGATAATAAACGGGGAGGTACAAGGGAATATTTTTGCGGAAGGCAGAATAGAAATAAATGCCACTGGTAGGCTTTTCGGAAACATAGAGACCCCGAAGTTAATTATAGAAGACGGTGTGATATTTGAAGGAAACTGCAAGATGAAAGGTCTGGGGCAGAAAAAGGAAGAACCCTCAGACAAGGCAGCAAAAAAGATAGAAGGCATTTCAGTTTTAAAATAAGAAAGAATCCGAATCACAAATTATATAAGGTCAAGCGAGTAGCTTATTTAATCGCGGCCATGAGTTTTAGCAATCCGATAAAGTGATATTTTATTAGATACTTAGAAGAGGTTTAGAATGATTTTGGAATCATTACAGAAGATAAAGAAGACAGAGACAGACATAATAAAAAGAATAGAGGATGCCAAAAAAGAGGCAGCTAAAATAGTCGAGGATGCCAAAAAAGATGCGGAAAAGATAGCAACAGAGAAGAGACAAGCCGCTAAAGCCCGTGCGGACAAGATGATAAGTGATGCGGTTGAAGAAGCGAAAAACAATGGCAAGTCTGTTGCGGATGATTGGGAAAAACAGATCCACGACCTTGAAAAAGATGCTGTAAAAAATACAGAAAAGGCTACAGAATTTATTTTACATTCAGTATTGGATTAGAACCATGCTACGACCAACACGAATGAAAAAGATACAGATACTCGCTTTAGAGGCATACAGGTATCAGCTGATAAAGAAGTTGCAAGACCTGGGGACGGTTCACCTTACAGATTTTACGGAAAAATTAACGGATCCGGTTTTTAAAGATTTGTTGAATCCGCAGCCGCCCTCCTCAACCGTTAGAAACATCGCCGCTCAAAATATTGCTGTTAATAGATATCTGGATCTTTTTGAAAGGTATGATACGGATAAGAAAGAGGGTTTTATAAAGGGAATTTTCTCGCCGTCGCCTCCAAAAAGGATTGAGACAAGGGAGATTTACGGCGATGAACTGTTAGAGCATGTTAACGTTGTCTTAGAAAAAATTGAGGCAGAAATAGACACGCCGGTCAGTGCCTTAGAACAAATCTCCGAAGAAATTACCGAGTTAGAAAAGGCCATGAAGTCCCTAAACCTTATTAGTTCTTTAGATATAGACTTAAGTGACGTCGGGGAATCTGATTATTGCTCTGTTATCTTAGGAATTGCACCGAACGAATTTCTGGAAAAAATACATGAGCGCCTGAAGGAATTGACCAACAACAGGTTCTATCTCGGAACCAGAGGAACATCTGATAATAGATCATTGCTGGTGCTGGTATGTTTAAAGGAAGAAACCCTGTCAATTTTAACAAACCTTCGGCGTCTGAACTGGGAGAGAATCGACATAAAGGGCTTAGAAGGAACACCAAACCAGGCAATTGACTCTATAAACAAGAAACTGAATCGCTTAGCTCAAGATAGGGCAGCGAAAGAGACACTGCTAAAAGAAATTTCTATTAAGTGGAAAGACAGCCTTAAAATTTGCCAAGAGCTTTTGATAGCTGAAAGACAGAGACGGGACGCTCAAATTAAATTTGCCCGCATGGAAAACGCAGTAGTAATAGAGGGGTGGGTCCCAATAGATATGGAGGCTAAAACTGTCGAGGAAGTTAAAGATACCAGCAACAATGCGTGCGTTATAGAGACATCAGACCCTGAGGATGGCGATGAGGTTCCTGTTCAACTGAAAAACCCTAAGTTCGTGCGCAGCTTTGAGCTTCTAACTCGACTTTATGGTCTCCCTACTTATAATGGTGTTGACCCAACACTATTTATTGTTCCTGGTTTTCTTCTATTCTTTTCGATCATGCTTACAGATGCTATTTATGGGGTAATGGCCTTTTTCTTGGGTTTTTTCTTGATACGAGGAGGCGGCAAATATAACACATTTGTCAAAGACGGAGGCATCATCGTAGCATCATCAGGTGTCGCAACATTTATTATAGGTGGTTTAACAGGGGGTTGGCTGGGAGATTTTGGGCTCAAGCTTTCATTTTTACAGCCTGTTCAACTGTTTGATCCCATGGTACAAGTGACCGCCTTTCTTGTAATAGCATTATCTATTGGACTGCTCCATGTAAATATTGGTGTGTTTATACAGATTATAGACAACTTTAAGAGAGGAAGAATCCGGCACGCAATAGGTGAAAACCTATGGTTTTTGTTTGCGCAGCCGGGCATTTTTTTCTATATCTTAGGATACCAAATTCTTGGCTACTTATTTATTATTATCTCCCTTTTGTTGCTTTTATACGGCCACAAGGCTATGTCCATGTTTCAGGTAACCGGATATATGGGCGATATTCTTTCTTATGCACGGCTTATGGCCTTAGGTTTGTGCACAACAGGAATTGCCATGACAGTTAATGTTCTTTCTTCAATGCTTTGGGCTGTTGGCTTTATAGGGATAGTTTTTGCGGTTATTGTATTCTTAGGTGGACACATATTTAATTTTGTCATTAATGCAATGGGGGGCTTTGTGCATGGATTAAGGCTTCATTATGTAGAATTTTTTACAAAGTTTTATCAAAGCGGCGGGGCTGAGTTTTCACCGCTTAACAAACAATTTGAAACATTAGAGATTAAATAAAGAGGGAGGAGTATTTATGGAACTAACAGTTGGGTTAGTGTTGGCATTAATGGGTGCAGCAGTTTCTATGGGGGTTGCTGCTATTAGCTCTGGAATCGGAGTCGGCTTGGCAGGGATAGCAGGAGCAGGCGTAATATCAGAGGATCCTAAAAAGTTTGGTCCCGTCCTGGTGCTTCAGGCCCTCCCGCAGACCCAGGGTATTTATGGGTTTTTAGGTTCTGTATTGATATTGATAGGCGTAGGCGTGCTCGGAGGCGCAGCAAAAGAAATTCCGGTAGGCATGGGATATGCCGCTCTTAGCGGAGGAATAGTTATTGCTTTAAGTAGTGTTACCGCTATAGCCCAGGGGGCCATTGCTGCAAGCGGCATGGGTGCTGTAGCAAAAAGGGCGGAGACGTTTGGACAGGCTGTTGTGCTTGCTGTTATGGCAGAAACCTTCGCAATCTTTGGCCTTCTTATAGCCATCCTGATTTTTGTCGGCACCAAAATTATGGGCGCTTAAAGAAAACATATTACAACATATTCTATTTGATAGAGGAGAATCATGTCGGATAAAGGGGTTGAGAATATTATAGCCCATATAGAGACAAAGGCAGAAAACGAAATTTCTGAGCTTCTATCTAAGGCACGGGAGGAAGCAGAAAACATAAGGAACTTAGCCAACCAGGAGGCAGAGGTCGAGTCAGAAAAGGCCTTATCGAATGCTAAAAGGTCGGCATCTCTTGAGGGGCAAAGAATACTTGCCGAAATCAAAATTCAGGTTAGAAGAAAGATGATGGACTCTCAGGAGAAGGCGATTTCTAAATCATTTGATGAGGCTAAAGATGTCTTAAGGAAATTGGCAGAGAACGGTAAACAGGATAAGTTTGTTTATAAGGATATACTGTTTGACCTGATAGCATCTGGCTCAGAAATTTTGGATGGTGATAACCTGGAACTGGCCCTAAATAAAGACGACTCAAAAACATTTACTAATGCCATGTTAGAAGAAGCGAGGAATTTGGTTAAAGAGAGGGCTGGAAGGGATGTACATTTATCTTTATCCAAAGAGCCAACGACGTTTTTAGGGGGAGTGGTCGTTAGGGACACGGAGAAGGCCGTCGAGGTTGACAATAGCCTTGAGACAAGACTTAACAGGCTAAGAGAGAGCATCAGGGTAGACGTTGCAAAGATTCTTTTCGGGGAAAATATATGATTAGAGAAGCTCTTTCATACCTCTATGTAAACGCAAAGGTAATGGCAAAAGAGGGTAAGTTTTTATCCTCCCATAAATGGGATGATTTGTGGGGCTGTGCGTCAATTGGGGAAATAGTATCTTTATTAGAGGGAACGGATTATTTTCCTTATCTGTCTGAAGGTTCGTTGAATGATGCAATTGAGTTGGAAAAGGCGGTTTTAGAAGAATATTCCGATTCGGGTAGAGAAATAGCGAACATTATACCTAAAGGGGCGCAGCAATTAAAAGATTTTATCCTTAGAAAGTGGGACATTATTAATTTAAGGTCTATTATGAGAGGCATACATGGTGGCTTCGGAAAAGAGCAAATCATGGACTCTCTGATAGAAGGCGGTGAGATTGGATCAAATCTTCTCTCTAGCCTTGCAGACGCAGAAGGAATAGAAGACTTTGTTGCCCTTTTAGAAAATACCCCGTACAGCGCTTTGAGCGATAGCATGCCAAAATATAATGAGACGAAAAACCTGTATTACTTAGAATCTGCAATAGATAAAATTTATTGGACGTATTTATGGCAGACTACTCTAAAAGGTAATCGTATTAAGGACTTTAAAGAGTATATTGAGAGGTGTGTCGAGGTCCAAAATTTAAAAATTATTCTGAGGGCGAAAAGCAACAAGATGACCTTAGAGGATATACATGCTTTTCTGATACCTGAATGCCCGCTGTTAAATGAAATTTTGCCGGTTTTTGATGAAGAGAATATTTCAGGCATTATAGCCTTATTAGAAGGCACGGCATATTTTGAGCCTCTCACAAGCGTTGAACAAGAGTACGAAAATACAGGGTCTGTTCTGTTCTTTGAAGATATGCTTGATAGATTAGTAACAAAAAAGGCAGATGATATTAGAAAGAAAAAGCCTTTCGGGGCGGGCCCTCTTATAGGATTCTTAATATCTAAGGATGTTGAGATTCAGAACCTTTTGGCTGTTATTAGGGCCACAGGGGTAGATTTGGATAGAGAGAGCATAAGAGAATTAGTAATGAGGAAATAATGGAAATAGCCCTTATCGGAGATATACATACTGTACACGGCTTTAGGCTTGCAGGTGTTAGAAAAGCCTTTCTTACTGATGAGATTAAAGGTAAGGCCGCACGGGAGAAAATAAAAGGTTTATTTAATGATGGTATAGGTATTTTAATGGTTACGGAAAGAGGTTATCAGGAATTAAAGGATGAATTAGAAGAGGCGAATAAATTTAAAAAAGGCATAATGCCCATCATTTTGGAAATTCCAGACGTCAAAGGCCCTTTGTCCGATAAAATTGACCCTATGAGAGAGCTTATCAAAAGAACCGTTGGATTTGAAATAGCGTAGCGAGGAAATTATGACAGACTATAACAAAGGCAAGATTAAGAGCGTTGCCGGCCCCCTTGTAATAGCCAAAGGCATGAGAGGCTGTGAGATGTACGAGGTTGTTAGGGTAGGCAATGAAGGTTTAATGGGAGAGACAATTAAATTAATTGAGGATTTGGCCTATATCCAGGTATATGAAGATACTACAGGGCTAAAGCCTGGCGAAGATGTTATAAGGACAGGCGCCCCGCTGTCAGTTGAACTTGGACCGGGGATTATAACAAATTTCTATGACGGCATTCAACGTCCTTTGCTTGCAATTAAAGAGAAATCAGGTGACTTTATAGGCAGGGGAATTGATGTGCCTAGCCTGGATCCAGAGAAAAAATGGGACTTTAGGCCTATAGCAAAGGAAGGCGATGAATTGCAAGGCGGGGATTTTTTAGGAGAGGTTGATGAATCGAAGGTTATAGCCCACAAGATAATGGTGCCGCCTGGGAAAAAAGGAAAGGTAGCGGAAATTAAAAGTGGTGCTTTTACAGTTAATGAGGTTATAGCTGTCCTTGATGACAATGGGGATAAAGTCGAGCTGACAATGAAACAGAAATGGCCTGTGAGAATAGGTCGCCCCTTCAAGGAGAAGCTGGACCCGAAAGAGCCTCTTCTGACAGGGCAGAGAATATATGATACGTTTTTTCCCATAGCAAAGGGGGGCACAGCGGCGATACCTGGGGGCTTTGGAACGGGTAAAACAGTTAGCCAGCATCAGTTGGCAAAATGGGCAGATTCTCAAGTAGTCGTTTATGTAGGTTGCGGTGAGAGGGGAAATGAAATGACAGAGGTTTTGATGACATTTCCACAATTAGATGATCCAAACACAGGCGAAAAATTGATGGAGAGGTCTACCTTGATAGCGAACACATCAAATATGCCTGTTGCTGCACGAGAGGCATCTATTTACACAGGAGTGACTATTGCTGAATACTACAGAGATATGGGATACGATGTGGCCTTGATGGCTGATTCTTCATCAAGGTGGGCCGAGGCCCTGAGAGAAATTTCGGGTAGACTGGAAGAGATGCCCGGGGAAGAGGGATTCCCAGCCTATTTGGGAACTAAGCTCGCTGATTTTTATGAGAGGGCCGGACGTGTATTGACAGCAGGTAGTGAAAAGAGAATGGGTTCTGTTTCTATTATAGGCGCTGTGTCACCACCTGGAGGCGATTTTTCCGAACCGGTTTCACAAAACACACTGAGGGTTGTAAGCTCATTCTGGGCATTAGATACCAATTTGGCGGACAGAAGACATTTTCCCGCGATTAATTGGCTCACAAGTTACTCACTTTATCTTGATTTTGTTAGAAACTGGTATGACGAAAATATCGACAAGGAGTTTATGGTCATCAGGGGCGATATGATGGCGATTTTGGAGAAGGAGTCCGAGTTACAAGAAATTGTTCAATTAGTTGGTCAAGACGCTTTACCGGAGGCCGACAGGGCACTATTGGAGGTAGCGAGAATGATCAGGGAGGATTACTTACAACAACACGCCTATCATGAGGTAGATTCCTATTGCCCTAAAGAAAAACAATTTTTGATGTTAAAAGTTATTGTTAAATTTTATACAGAGGTTAAAAAGGCTATTGAATTAGGCATATCCGCGAACAGGATAACAGGGGTAAAGATAAAGGATGAGATAGCTCGCATGAAATATGAGCCAAACCAGCAATTTTCAAAGAGATATGAGGAATTAATAAAATCCATTGAAAGTGAATTTGAATCTTTGAGGAACCAATAATGAAAGATAAAGACTTAAAATCAAGGGAATACAGATCTGTTACTCAGGTTGCAGGCCCACTTATGATTGTTGAAGGAGTAGAGGGTGTAGCATACGGAGAGGTTGTTCACATTAGAACGCCTGGAGGCGAAGAAAGAATGGGTCAGGTTTTGGAGTCACAAGAGAATCTGGCCATTGTTCAGGTCTTTGAAGGCACTAGAGGCTTAGATACGGACGAGACAAGGGTTCGGTTTTCCGGAGACATTATGCGTATTTCTTTGTCAAAGGAGATACTGGGCCGATCATTTGATGGCCTGGGGAGGCCAATAGATGGAGGACCTGAGCTAATACCAGAGGCGAGCTTGTCCATAACTGGAGCAGCTATTAACCCGACGGCCAGGGCTTACCCAGATGAATTTATCCAGACAGGCATATCTACCATTGATGGCATGAATACCTTGGTGCGCGGGCAGAAACTTCCTATATTTTCGGGTTCAGGACTGCCCCACAATGACTTGGCAGCACAAATAGCAAGACAGGCGACGGTTTTAGGTTCAAATGAGCCTTTTTCGGTAATATTCGCTGCAATGGGGATAACGCATGAGGAGGCAAATTTTTTCATGAACAGCTTTGAGTCCTCTGGGGCATTAGAGAGAATAGTCTCCTTTATAAACCTTGCGGATGATCCTGCCATAGAGAGAATTATTACGCCAAGAATGGCCCTTACAACAGCTGAGTTTTTAGCATTTACTTATGATACCCATGTCTTGGTAATACTCACTGACATGACTAATTACTGCGAGGCATTAAGAGAAATATCATCGGCCCGAGAGGAAGTTCCTGGAAGAAGAGGATATCCAGGATACATGTATACAGACCTGTCAACAATATATGAAAGGGCAGGGAGAATAGCTGGAAGAAAGGGCTCAATAACACAGATGCCTATATTGTCTATGCCTGATGACGACATAACACACCCGGTACCTGACCTTACAGGATATATTACAGAAGGGCAGTTTGTTCTTTCCCGTGAATTACACAGAAAAGGCGTTTATCCGCCCGTTGATGTTCTCCCAAGCTTGTCGCGCCTAATGAACGAAGGAATAGGAGAAGGCAAAACAAGGGCGGATCATTTAGGGGTTTCAGACCAGTGTTATTCTAATTATGCTGAGGGACGGGACGTGAGAAGCCTCGTTGCGGTAGTAGGGGAGGAGGCGTTAAGTGAGAGAGATAGGCTTAATTTAAAATTTGCCGATGCCTTTGAGCGCCAATTTGTCACCCAAGGCCCAGATGAAAATAGGACTATAGAACAAACTCTTAATTTGGGATGGGAGCTTTTGTCCGAGATTCCAGAGGGTGAACTTAAAAGGATAGATGCTAAATATATTGACCAACATTATAAAAAAGCCTCTCCAGCCAAGACAGGAGAATAATTAATGGCAGATATCTTGCAAAATGTGAAGCCAACGAGAATGGAGCTTTTGAGGCTCAAAAAGAGAATGAAGCTAGCCGAGAAAGGCCACAAGCTATTAAAGGAAAAACGAGATGCCCTTGTCTCTGAATTTATGATTGTTATAAAGAAATACAAGGATGCCAAGACTGACGTTGAGAAAAAGCTAAAAGGCGCGTATTATAATTTATCCTTGTCCGAGGTTTTGATCGGAACCAGGGAACTTGACCAAATAAGCCGTATAGCAGTTAGAGACATAAATTTTGATGTTAAAACAAAGAATATAATGGGCGTATATGTCCCTATTATGAAAACAGATAGTGTTGTTCGGAAAATGAGCGAGAGAGGCTACGGTTTTCTTAGCACAAATGGCAAAATCGACGACACGGCAAAAGATTTCGAAGAGACCCTTGTTTCAATTGTTAAACTTGCAGAGGTTGAAGAATCTGTCAGGGGAATTGCAAGCGAAGTAGAAAAGACTAAAAGAAGGGTTAATGCGCTGGAATACATTGTTGTCCCTCGTTTACAGGCAACGATAAAGCACATAGAGATGAGGATGGAGGAAATAGAAAGAGAGAGCTTTTTACGTTTAAAAAAGATTAAGGCCTCTTTGCAGGCTAAGAAACAGCAATAGGCATGTATTTATCATCGTTTTCCTTTGCAGACTTTAATTTATGGACATATTTTCTGGAGATAATGAATATTAAAAGTGAACCAAGCAGGAGGATTAAGCACAGTAAACAAGAAACGGACATAAAAACAAAGCTTTTTTACATCTTCTTTATAGCCCAGATCTGCGCCATATTCTGTATGGTGGTGGGGGTTATTTTCCTCGTTTTACGAATTATTAACGTTATAAAATAGATAGCCACTTCTGTTTTACAAACCTTTTTTATATCACCATTTCTTAAATTCTTATCGCTTGACTTTCCCTATAGAAAAAATATAATAAATTAAACGGACAAATGTAAATATTGTATGGGACAAAATGACTTAGATCAGTTTGATTTATTAGAGAAAAAGGTGGATGCTATTATCTCTCTGGTAATCTCCCTTAAAGAAGATAAGATCTCTCTGGAGAGGAAGGTAAACGCTCAGGAGGAGAGAATAGAGTCTGTCATTAATGATCTACAAACTTTAGAGAAGAAAAAAAACTTAGCACAGGAGCGAGTTAACAGATTGTTAGAAAAAATAAATTCACTTAACATATAAATTATAATAAAATGTCCCATGGATGAAAAGGTTACCATAAAAATAAAGGAAAAGGAATATGTTATAAGAGGTTCTGATAACAGGGACCGGATAATCAAAGTAGCAGCGTATGTTGACAACAAAATTAAAGAGATAGGCGAAATCAAAACGGGATTGCCGGACGATAAAATAGCAGTTCTAACAGCGCTTGATATAGCAGGTGATTATTTTCAACTTTTAGAAGAGAAAAAAGGATTATTAGAAGAGGTTAAAAGAAGGTCCCAGAGGCTGATGCAAAGGTTGAGTACGGTGTTGAACTAAAAGATTCCCCTGCTATGTTCGTGATTAGTAGACGGCTTTGAGCCAACATTTACGAAATAGGGTTGTCCCTCTTGCCTTTGTGTGTTTCTGTTGAGCGACTGCTTATGCATAAGCAGGGCATGTTTCTCAATGGACCTAATGAGGTAATGGCGTACCCACCTGATATAGATCAGGTTCAAATAACGCTGCTGACACGGCATTGCAGCGGGGGAAATTAAAACAAGAGAGCGACAGGCTGAAAAGCAACTTTATTCTTATAATGGTGTGCAAAAAAGGATCAAGACTAAGTGAACTTTTATACGGGTAATAAAAAGCAGCCCTTTCAATATACCTGTCTTTGCAAAAATGACGTGCCATAAAGAATTACGTAGCTTTGGCAAACAATATTGTACGCATACCAAACCTCTGCCATTCCTTCCTTATTCCTTCAAAAATACATTTAGAATAAAAGGCGGTGATTAATATGTTGGTCGCTCAGTTGATTATTGTTGCGATGGCAGGAATTTTATTAGGCATAGGGGCTGGCATTATCATTCGGAGAAAAATGCTGGAAAGTAAGGTTAGCTCCGCGGAAGAGTATTCTAAGAAAATTATCCTTGAGGCGAGCAGACAGGCTGAAACAATTAAGAAAGAGGCGGAGTTACGCGCTAAGGACAGACTTTATCAGCTAAAAGTAAACTTTGAAGAAGAGACAAAATCAAGAAGCAAAGAGCTTCAAGACAGGGAAAGAAAGTTATTTCAAAGAGAAGAGTCATTGAGCAAGAAGATTGAACAGCTCGGTAACAGGGAATCGAAACTTGCAAAACAAGAAACCTTGTCAACAAATAGAGAACTTGAGCTGAAAAGAAAAAAACGGGAGCTCGAGGAAATCATAGAAGAGGAGAGGCATAAACTAGAGGCCGTCGGTGGCATTTCGGCTGCGGAGGCAAAAGACATGTTAGTTTCCTCGATGGAATCAGAGGCGAGACACGAGGCCTCCAGGGTCATTAAGAAAATAGAGGCAGAGACCAGGGAAATATCCAACAGAAAAGCACAGGAAATTTTGAGTTTATCTATAAAAAGATATGCCAGCGACAGAATTGCCGAGGAATGTGTTTCGGTAGTTACTCTGCCCAATGATGGGATGAAGGGGAGAATTATTGGCAGGGAAGGGCGGAATATCAGGGCGCTCGAGGCTGCCACAGGCATAGATTTTATAATTGATGATACCCCGGAAGCAGTGGTTTTATCTGGATTTAACCCGGTTAGGCGGGAGGTAGCAAGGTTAGCATTAGAGAAACTGATTGAAGATGGAAGAATTCATCCTGCAAGGATTGAAGAGATTGTGGAAAGGACGAGCAAGGAGATTGAGGCCAGCATAAAAGAGGCGGGTGAGCAGGCAACTTTTGACGTGGGGGTTTATGGAATACATCCAGAGCTTATAAAGCTAATAGGACGATTAAAATACAGATCCAGCTATGCACAGAATGTCTTGCAACATTCCATCGAGGTAGCGTTTATTTGCGGGATTATGGCCTCTGAGCTGAACCTGGATACAAAGCTGGCAAAGAGAATAGGGCTTATGCACGACATAGGCAAGGCAGTCGACCATGAAGTAGAGGGCCCCCATGCTATTATAGGCGCTGATTTGGCCAAAAAATATGGCGAACCGGAATCCGTTGTTCATCCCATAGCGGCTCACCATGAGGATGTACCGGTCAGTTCTGTTTATGATATTTTGCTTCAAGCTGCGGACACCCTTTCAGGCGCCAGGCCAGGCGCCAGGCGAGAGATGTTTGAGTCCTATGTTAAAAGGCTGGAGGACATGGAAAAGGTTGCATCCTCTTTTAAAGGTGTTACTAAGTCTTACGCTATTCAAGCTGGAAGAGAATTAAGAATAATCGTAAGCAGTGATAAACTTGATGATTTCGAGGCAGCCCTCGTTTGTCGAGAAATTGCAAAGAAGATTGAAACGGATCTAACGTATCCTGGCCAAATCAAGGTGACAGTGATCAGGGAGACAAGGACAACGGAATATGCGAAGTAAGGAATAATTACGCTGTTTTTATATGTAAGAACTTCATGAATTGTCTTCGAATAGTTTATTCTTAAGATTGACACACTCTTTCTTTGCCGCTCATGCTTCAATACGAAAATGTTGTCCGCATTTTTCTCGGTTAGGCGTATACAATGATTACAATACCTGCCTTGTAGAATAAAAAGCTAAGAATATGGGAGATAAACCTAAAAAAAAGGATATAGGCGGTAAACGACCTACAAGAAGAAGCTTTGAAAACCAAAGACGTTTAACAGTTATGGTTTTTAAAAAGGTTGGAAAGGTCTTTACATTTAAGATATCGGCCACACTTTTGTTATTCGCTGCAATTTTTTTGACCCTCTATATTATAGCTACACTATTTATTACCAATGAATACCTTGACAACTACCGAAGGAGGGGAAGGTATAAAGGGAAAATAGCTAGCCTCAATGCGGAACTTGAAATGGCAAATCAGAATATTGAAAAATACAAAGAAGACATTGCCTTTCTAAATAAATATATTGACGATCAAATCAACAATATTTCAATCTCAGATGATGTTGCTGAAGACCCGGTCGAAGATGAATCAAGCGGCACAGATGTTACAAAACCTAAACTTGTTGATGTAGAGGATTTAGAGGTGAAGAGGGAGAACTCCGTAATCAGCCTAAGGTTTAAGCTTTTAAATACGTTAAATAATGGTGAGCCTGTGGGCGGATATATTTTTGTAATCGTCAGCCTCAAGGAATCAGACACGGTAGAAAGATGGGTATATCCTAGCTGTTCACTGAAAGATGGGATGCCGGAAAATTACAAAAAAGGAGTACGCTTCTTTATCCGCAGATTTACTATAATTGAGGGCGATTATAAAATAGGTAAAACAACAGATAAAACATTAACAGTAGCTATAGTGGTTTATAGTAGAGACGGAGATGTAATCTTCACTAAGACATCCGAATTATAGTGCCTGTTCCTCGGTGCACAAATCCAGAGGTATTATGGAAAATGATACATGACTTTTGCTGCAGAAAAAAGAGGCGTACCCTGAGCCCAATGTATCATTATTTATCTCTAACCCCTGGCCTCTGGCTGCTGAGCTTTGATCCCCGACCCTGAAAATTTCCATGTAAGATAAGGATAGGAGAGCATAACTGTGTATGTGTAATCAGGATGCGCTGATAAACCATTCCGGGACGGCCTTAACTATGGCCCTAACTATTTCTCGATCTTGCTCATTTAAGGCATCTCTACCAATCAAGGATTCTATTGTTTTTTCAAGAACAACCATCTTTCCAGACGTATGAATTATGGCTGGATAATATTCACTTATGAAAAAGAGCCTGAGCCTTAAACGTTGAACTTCATCAGAGGCCATGTCGCGGATTTTCTTCTCCAGAGAAACTTTTTTATCATTAATTAATAATGACTTCGGTGACGTCATTTTTTTTGCGGTTGAATCAATGTTCTTAATGGGTTTAAACGACAGATGCCAGTGTTCTATGTTCCCAAGGGAGTTTATCATAAGCGTATCTGTATTGATAATACCGCTTTCACGATCTATCGTCACTCCCTTTAGCTGCGGAAGAAAGTAATTATCAGATATGGCACAAAACGCACTGACTCCGCCGGCAAATGGTTTTTCCATAATATCGTCTACGGTAAAAAATGGCTTTTGTTCAAAACGGGCGTCCTGCAATAAAATTAATTCATCCTCGGTGTAGTGAAAGCGTTCATTCCATAACTCTTCGTCCGAGAGATTCTTTTTAGTAAGGGAACTCTGGCTTGTCAGCATGCCAAGGCTCTGGCCCCCACGCCAAACTAACGGAAGTGACCCTACAGTCCATTCAGCGCTTCCCCCTATTTCTCCTACCATGCTCGCTAAGGGGCGACCGTCAGGGAATTTTAGCCCCTCTAACCCTATGATCAAAGCAGGAAAAAGATCGCCATCCTTGTCAAAGGGTGTAGCTATGCCTATTTTATTAAGCTTATCCATGGCGGGCCTATGCCGCGCCCTATCGATAAAAAATGCGGTCATTTGAGATAAATCTTTTATCCCGCAGGCCTCAGCTATAATCTTGGCCTCTTCCTCCAATGTTGTATCCCTTGGATTAAATTCTGGAAAGGGTGATCCTGTCATCCAACGTTCTACGTAAATATCGGGCAAGTGTCTTTTAAAGCCTGACTCTGTGACAAACAGTGAGGTAAGTGAACTATGAAGGCCCTTTATTGATTTCCCGGTTCCATCTATAACATCTGAACCCATGGAAAGTCTGTAAATTTCCTCGCTAAGGCCATGACCATATCGGCTGCAATGTTCTTCTTTTCCAAAAAGTGCTCCAACCGGTATCGTTGGATTTCCTCCGGCTTCAAGCCCAGGCTTAGCCCTTACGCCCTCTGTTATGGCGCTTTCTATAACAACTTCCTCTCCCACATCAAACGTCTCTGTGGTGATTTGAAGCACCTCGCTCATTACCTGCGATGCAACGCGATCATTGTTCCTTTTTAGTTCATTAATAACGGCCTTTGTTTGAAGCTCTTTTGGGACTTTATTTAGTGAACCAAGGCCATCAAAAGCAACTGCAACGGCCGGCAGCGCGGCAGCCAAGACGATGGCTTGGCGAAGCTGTTTGCTCCTAAACACGCCAAGGTTAGAACGGCCATTAACTGTATCATCGATTATATAAACCGCTCCCTCTACAAGCTCAAGACCATAAAAATTTAGTACCTCTTGATGTCTAAGGTTAAAGGAGGAGACCTTGCTCTCATTCATTATCATTGGCTCGTAATGACCATTGTAGGTCAATCTTGCATCAGCAATATTATATCTCAATGGATTATTCATCGTGAAAACTCCTTTTTATAAATTAAAGCTCATCGCAGAAGTATGATAACCTAACGTTAAATCATTAGTAAAAAACACAAAATAATTGTGATTGAATTATTACATAATCAATAAAAAATAGAAAGGGGTTAATTTTTTAAATTTAAGGTGATTCAATAGTACATAAAAACGATACGTTATTCCTTTATTTGCTTGATCAAGCTTATGTTATGCTGCAATTTTTTTAAGCCTGCCCTTTTAAATGCGCTCTCTCCCATGCTGCTTTCAAAATCAACCTCATCCATTGAAAGGATATCGTCTGTATCTGGAAGGCAAACAACGGGGAGACCGTTTTTATTGAAAGGACAAACCTCTTGACATGCATCGCACCCAAAAAAAACATTCCCCATTTTTTTTGCTGTCTGTTTGGTGATGTCGCCCTTATATTCAATAGTCAAATAAGAGATGCATTTTGACGGATCAAGGCGAAAGGGAGATTTCAACGCACCTGAAGGGCAGCTATCAATACATTTGGTACAGGAATAACATCTGTTTTCTATTGCGCGCGGAGAAGGGATATTGAATTCAGCAGTAGTTAGGATTTCTACCAGGAAACAGTAGGAGCCATATCCAGGAACGATAAGCATATTGTTCTTTCCGATAAAACCAATACCACTTGCAGCCGCGAATGACCTCTCAAGAATGGGCGCTGAGTCCACGCATACCCTGGAACGGCTTTCCGGGAAATGGCTTTGTATAAGCCCACCTAATTGTTTTCCCAGGGCCTTCATTTTGATATGGTAATCCTTTTCCGTGGGGTTGCTGTATCTTGCCGCACTGTATCCGTCGTTAGTTGTTGGCTTATTTGCCGGATAAGGGTGCGCAAGAGAAATAACTACCTTTAGGTCCTTGAGAAGCCTTTCAGGCTCTTTTCTGATATCCAGGTTTCGTTTTAAATAAGCTAAATCCCCCATTTCGAATTGATTGGTCCATTTTTTAAATTTCTCAAAATACAAGGGGATGTTTGGTCTTGAAAACCCTATAGCTATAAAGCCTAATTTTAAGGCTTTTTCACTAAGTTCCTTAATAAACATTGTTGTTAGTTGTTTTGATACTGATTACGGCGCTAATTTTAAAGCAATTATAATCCAGCCTGAACGTAAGATCAAAGCCCCTCTCAAGTTTATTTCGTTCCAATAAATGCCTTTTTCATTCAATCGAGGGAGTCGATAAAAATTTTTACCCATGGGGGATTATATATTAAAACATACACAAGGAAAAGGGCGGCTAATGGCATAAAAAACGTGATAGAATCTAAAACGAGAATTCCCACGGCCAATAATATGCGTTTTTGTTTGCTCATATGAGTTATATAACATATTAGCTTAGGATTTGTTTATGAAAATTTTAAAGGCTTATAGCCATGCCGATAATTAGCCTAAAGAGAATCAGCAAGTTTTGCTTTCAGCGCTAAGAAATGCAAGGGTTGCTCGGGGAAAATCTAGAGTTTAAGTTGTTCCCGCAACCCCTGCCCTTTGTTTTTTCGTTAGAGTCAAATTTTTAATTTAAGATTGACATGGCAGGGCCAATTTTTTATGGTCAATAGGTCATAAAATAATTGGTAAGCGTTCACAGGTTCAAAGGTTCAGGGTTGCCTTCCTGCCGATGCATTTGGGTTACGGAGACCTTAGTTGTTACGGACAGGAACATTTTTCAACTCCTAATAT
>JAGYMO010000164.1 GCA_018400255.1 Deltaproteobacteria bacterium | reverse complement strand
ATTAGGGTATAAAAATCTTGTAGCGGTTCAGTTTCACCCGGAAAAAAGCGGGACACCCGGGTTAACTATCCTGAATAATTTTTGTTTATGGAAACCCTAACTTGGCAAGCTTGCTGATCCCGGATCAAGTCCGGGAGGAGTTCAGCAACTTCAATATCTTCTGGATTTCATATTAAGCCTGCTCCTTAACGGATAGGGCTCCGGTATGACGATTTCGAGAGTTTGCTCGACATTGCCAAAATTCACATATCTTTTAGTGATAAATAAACCTTCCAAAGGCTTGCGATTTTAAACCAAATAATATAAAAAAAATTAATTTACTATCCCAACACATTAAGTATCTAAAAAATCGTCTTTCAACAAGACTAATGCTTTAAGAAATACTGAGCAGAAAGATTTCATTACATCCATTAACTCATAAAGACAAAGAGAATGGGCGCTACTATGGATTGCCGAATCAGTCAAAAAATTCAGCTCCTTATAAAAAAAGGGGTTAAGATTGCCAACCCCTCTACCGTGGATATTGGAGAAGAAGTAGAAATAGAAAATATCTCTTCTGACGGTGTGGTTATATATGGAGGCTGCAAAATCTATGGTAAAAAAACACTTATTATGTCCAGAGTAAAACTGGGTCATAAAGGACCGGTAACTATAGAGAATTGCCAAATAGGTCCTGATGTGGATCTTAAAGGTGGTTTTTTCTGTAACTCTGTCTTTCTCCAGAAAGCAAACATGGGTTATGGAGCGGAGGTAAGGGATGCATGTATTCTGGAAGAGGAGGCCAATGGCGCTCATGTAGTTGGACTTAAACATACCATACTTTTTCCGTTTGTTACTTTAGGGAGCCTTGTCAATTTTTGTGACTGCCTTATGGCTGGCGGCACAAGTCGCAGAAATCATAGCGAGGTGGGTAGTTCCTATGTTCATTTTAATTTCACCCCAAACCACGATAAGGCAACCGCTTCACTGATTGGTGATGTTCCACGAGGGGTGATGCTGAATCAAAAACCGATTTTTTTAGGAGGCAGCGGCGGCCTGGTTGGACCCTCCCAATTGGGTTATGGAACAGTTATAGCTGCTGGTGTCATTTACAGGGGAGATTTTCGTGAAGGGGATGGACTTCTCCTTGATGGAGGGGCGAGAAAATCCAACGTCACCTTTTACCCAGGGCTTTATTTGAACGTTGCAAGACGTGTTTTGAATAGTATAAACTATATTGCAAACCTTATAGCCCTCAAACAGTGGTATGTACATGTGCGCTGCCCGTTTTTTCAGGAAAGCCACATGAGCCGAGAATTGTATGAAGGTGCACTGGAAAAAGTGGATCTTGCGATTGATGAGAGGATAAATCGCCTTAAAGCTTTGTCTAATAACATGCCCCAATCTGTTAAACTCTACCAAAATAGTGTTCGGGAAAAAGATACCCAGGAGACAATGCATCAGGAAAAAGAGTTATTTGATAGATGGAACGAAATTGAGGATACATTGTATCTTTTAAGAAAAGAGTTTGGTGAAATACCTCAGAGAAACCCCTTTCTCGAAAAGATAGCCAAAGAAAGATTGGAAAAAGGGAATGATTATATTGGACTTATTCAGGGTTTGGAGCAAAAATGGACTGTGATGGGAGCTAAGTGGCTTCAAGATATTGTTGATGATATAAATAGAAAAGTGTTGGAAAAAATCCCTTCATTCAAAAATGCCGCCAATAGATTCCAATGGGAAGATGCAAGAACAGCATGAAAAATGAGCACCAAAAACTTGTAACAATCGGCGGGGGAAGTGGTCAATTCGCGCTACTTTCAGGTTTGAGAGATCTTGATGGAATTAAGATTACCGCTGTGGTTTCAATGGTTGATAGCGGTGGAAGCACGGGAAGATTACGAGACGAACTTGGAATCCTGCCGCCTGGTGATGTATTAAAATGCATCCTTGCACTTTCGCCACATCGCAATATCGCACGGGTACTTTTTTTGAAACGGTTCGTCCAAGATAGACGCCTGCAGGGGCACAATGCAGGAAATATGCTGCTTACAATACTTTCACAGTATACAGGCAGCTTTCCCGCCGGTGTACAGGCACTTTCGGAAATTTTAGACGCAAAGGGGACAATTCTTCCGGTCACCACTGACAGGGCAACGCTCGTAGCCGAGCTGACCGGGGGAAAGCATGTTTACGGAGAAACAGCAATTGATATGCCGCGAGGCACACAACGTGAAAAAATTCGGAATGTCTTCCTTGTTCCTCATCACAGTGATTCAATTTCTGTTTATCCCCCGGTAATTGAGGCGATTAACAGCGCAGACTATGTCATTATAGGGCCGGGTGACCTGTTTACAAGCATTATTCCAAACATCATTGTTCCAGGTGTTAAAGAGGCGCTCCAGAAATCGAGTGCAAAAATCTTGTATACTGTTAATATCATGACTAAGTTCGGCGAAACCCACAATTTTACTGGAATCGATTTTGTTACAAAACTTGAGGAATGCATTGGAAGGCAAGTTGATGGGGTTATCTTTAATACTAAAAAACCGCACAAGAAGCTGTTGGCACAATACCTAAAACAAAAAGCGGAATTCGTTGAAATTGATGATAAGGACGAATGCTGGAAAAATCGAAAAATCTACGCATCCAATATGCTCGATATTTCCGGTAGTATTGTGCGGCACAACTCAAGGAAATTAGCATCATTGGTACAGGAAATAATATCACAGAATAATGATTAACAATAGAAACGATGAGGAGGGGTAAATGGGACAACTGTTCGGCACTGATGGAATAAGAGGTGTGGCCAATGAATACCCTATGACCGCTGAGATGGCATTAAATATCGGGAGGGCAACCGCTTGTTTATTTAAGAGAAAAGGCCATACACCCAGAATCATTATCGGAAAAGACACGCGTATCTCCGGATATATGCTTGAAAATGCGCTTGTTTCAGGGATCTGTTCTATGGGGGTGAATGCCCTTTTGGTAGGGCCACTCCCCACGCCGGGGATTGCCTTTGCAACCAACAGTATGAGGGCTGATGCGGGCATCGTAATATCTGCCTCCCATAATCCCTTTCAGGATAATGGAATTAAGATATTCTCCAGGGAGGGCTTTAAGCTACCTGACGAAAAGGAACTGGAAATAGAAAAACTTATTTTTTCCAACCACATGGACACATTGCATCCGTCCCCCAGAGAATTAGGAAAGGCATATCGCATAGAAGATGCCAGGGGAAGGTATATTGTGTTTTTAAAAAACACCTTTCCTAAGATGTTCAGCCTGGAGGGAACCAAGGTTGTTTTGGACTGTGCCTACGGAGCTACATACAAGGTAGCCCCTGAGACGTTTTTTGAGTTAGGAGCGAATGTTATTTCACTCTTTGACAAACCCAATGGGGAAAACATTAACGATCATTGCGGATCGCAGTATCCGGAAACCTTGATGGAAGAGGTAGTCAAGGAGAGGGCGGATGTGGGGTTTGCCTTTGATGGGGATGGCGACCGTTGTATCGCTGTTGATGAGAAGGGTTCGGTGCTAACAGGAGACCAAATCATGGCCATTTGTGCCAACCAATTGAAAAAAGAAGGGCAACTGGTCAATAATATGCTTGTTAGTACAGTTATGAGTAACGTAGGGCTCGGTATCGCATTAAAAGAGCTTGGCATAGAGAATGCGGTAACCCAGGTCGGTGATAGGTATGTCCTGGAAGAGATGCAAGCAAAGGGGGCCGTAATAGGCGGCGAAGATTCAGGACATATAATCTTTTTGGAGCATCACACTACTGGTGATGGTATCGCGACGGCTTTACAGATTCTGGCTACTATGAAAAAAACCCAAAAGCCACTGTCTGAACTTGCACAAATTATGAAGGTTTTGCCCCAAAAACTCGTTAATGTGGATGTAAAAACGAAGCCTGAACTATCTACCATTCCTGAAATAGACCAGGCCATTAAGGAGGTTGAAAAAAGGCTGGCTAATACAGGGAGGGTTTTGGTTCGGTATTCAGGAACGCAGAATATGTGCCGGGTGATGGTCGAGGGGCCTACGAGTGAGGAAACCGAGAAATACTGCCGGCAAATTGCTGATTTGGTTTTGGAAAAAATAGGTTAAATAAATTTAAATTGAGGTTATTGTGCCATTTAAGGTAATTGTGACTAAAGACTTTAATCATATGAGCGAGGTTGCTGCTCAAATACTGATAAAAGATATAAAAGCCAAATTAAGCATGAAGGATACCTATGTGCTTGGCTTAGCTACTGGTAATACACCTACCGGCCTTTACAAACACTTTGCGAAGATAGCTAATGCAGGACAATTTGACTGCTCGAGAATCCTTAGCTTCAATCTTGATGAATATATAGGTCTCCCTGGAGAAAACGCCCAGCAGCGTGCCATGCATCCTGAAAGTTATAGCTTCTTTATGGTGCAAGAGCTTTTTGGGCTCCTTAAAAACAAATTTAATGAAACAAATGTACCATGGGGTGCACTCGTTGAACAGGAAAGGCTTCTGGATGAGCTTAAGGCCAATCCAAGTAATTGGGAGGAACAGGGGGCCGATAAAGGAAGGGCTATTGTAATCAAGACTGATGCTCAATCTAAATATCTTGCCTGGATTCGCAGAGAGATACTGGATGCATACTGTGAAAAGATTGAGCGACATGGAGGAATTGACCTCCAGGTTGTGGGGGTTGGTGGGCGTGGTCATGTGGCCTTTCATGAATCAGGCATCCCCTTTGAGGAAAACAAAATGCTCTTAGTGAAACTTGATGAGAATACCGTGGAAAACTCCATAAATGACGGCCACTTTTCAACCAAGGAGCACTGTCCCTGGTATGCCATCTCCATGGGGGTTGAGCTTGTTTACAGAGCAAAAACCGTGCTTCTTTTGGCCAATGGAGAGCGCAAGGCAGGGCCTATAGCAGAATCCCTTTTAAATGATCCTACGCCCTTAGTCCCCATATCCTATGGCCAACTATTTTCTGAAAGAGGTGGTAACATGATTTATGTGATAGATAAATCCGCTGCTAAAGAGGTGTTGGAAAATGCTGACAGAATTAAACAACGTGGAATTAATATTGAATATAGTGGTGAATAAAATATTTGTATCTATACAGCCGCTAAGACACTAAGACACGAAGAAAAGACTGATGTCACTATACCAATATATATGTAGCCAGGTTTTTTCACCACTATTTATACGCCGCATATGAAGCAGGCCCATCAATGCAGTAATTTCATAATCTTTCTGGCTTGCTGCCCCTGGCCCAGACCTGGCTTTGCAAAGTAGTTATTTGATATAATCCAAGATTATACAGTAATGCTGAAAGTGGGTCAAAAATCAAAAAATATATTATAGGGAAATGTCATTGTTAGGAAAAATAACACCTTTTTTAAAAGAAAAGTTCCGGTGTCCCAAAATTTATTTTGGTAAAAATATAAGGAATATTCCAACCGGTGCCTTTATATTCTTTCCGGTTCAGGAAAGCCAGCTTAACTGCGGGCTTACCGGTATAGTAACTTTTAAAAAGAACCAAAGCGAAAAGCGAAAAATCCCTTTAGATAAAATAGAAGCCATGGTTTATGACATAAGGAAATATACTTACAAAAAAATTCAAAAGGAGAAAGGTGATTTTGCTGAAAATTATCTCGGAGGAGATATCTTTCTTAACGAATTAAAAGACCATGTGGAAAATCTTAAGCTTACACCCTCTCTTTACACCCTGTTTATAGAGGTGTCCGCAAGAAAAAAACTTGAAAAAATATCGCTTGCCTTAGAAAAGATACTAAATTCGGAAGAAAATGAAAACCGTCAAAGGGTAAATTTCCCGTCCTTTAAGGAAAAAGAGATCATTATCGAGCGGATATCCTTGCTCAAGGATTTACAGTGGTCTCTAAAAAAGGAGACCCTCAATAACTTAGAAAAAATTGCACTGCTATGTAGTTCTAAGGATAAGCATATGCCTCTGTTGGTCTTTCAACAATTAAGAAATATCAACAGCCTTTTCAACAACCTCGATCGATTAGAGGTTCGAGGGAGGGACTCGGCAGGTATATCAGTTATTAGTATAGTAAACGACAGAAATTATCAGCTCTTTGAAAAAGAATTAGAGAGCAAATCGTTATCACATGAGTTTTTGAATCGCCAGAGAGAAAAAATTCTTTTAAACAAATCTATTACGATTAACCGTTATCAAAACAAAGCCTCCGTTGTCTTTACCTATAAAATAGCCGCACAGATTGGTCATTTAGGTGATAATGTCAAATTTTTAAGGAAGCAAATTCAAGACGACTCTATTTTCCAATCTTTTATTGCATTCCCGACTATTCATCAAACCACTATCAGTCACACTCGCTGGGCCTCCGTAGGTGATATCAGCGAGCAAAACTGTCATCCCCTTGACAATAATGCTATTGGGAAAGAACAAGATACCGAATTCAACAATGGTGATGGAATTATTCACGTCTGTCTAAATGGTGACATTGACAATTATCTTCTATTAAAAGAAGAGTACGAAAAAGAAACAAGAAAATCTATCCCTAATCAAATCAACACAGACACTAAAATCATACCACTCCAGATACAAAAATACTATGATCGTGGTCATCCCATCGAAGAATCATTCAGGATGGCCGTTAATGATTTTACCGGTTCACACGCCATAGCCATGCACACCGACTTGGCACCCGGCAAACTATTCCTTTCACAGCGTGGAAGTGGTCAGACCCTTTTTATAGGTTTGGGCAAAGAACAGTATATCGCTTCGTCTGAAATCTATGGTCTCGTTGAAGATATCTCTCGATATATTAAAATGGAGGGCGAAAACAAGGGGCAGATATTCATCCTCGATCAGGATTCACACGGTGGACTAAAGGGCATCAAGGCAATCTATTATAATGGTGATCCGGTTCAACTTTCTGAAAACATTATTAAACAGACAGGAATCACCGGAAGGGATATTGATCGCCAGGATTTTCCCCATTATTTTCTGAAAGAGATATTTGAATCTCCTGGATCAGTGGAAAAAACGGTTCGAAACAGATGGCGAATGTTGCAAAAAAATGAAAATGAGCATTCGCTTACGATTTTGGATGATATGACTATCCCTCCTGCCTTAGCAAAGGCGTTTCGCCAAAACGAGATACGGGAAATTTTATTTATCGGTCAGGGGACTGCGGGAGTCGCCGGCTATGGCTGCGCCGAATTATTACGGCACTATCTTGCCGATAGTGTCATCCATATTGCCTCTCTGAAGGCCTCGGAGTTTAGTGGAAGCACCTTGAAAGCTAACCTTAAAAATTCCCTGATTATCGCCATAACACAGTCCGGCACAACCACGGATACAAATAGGGCCATAGTTATGGCACGAGAACGGGAAGCTTACACCTTGGCCATTGTAAATAGACGGGATTCAGATATAACTTTCAAGGTAGATGGCGTCTTATACACCAGTACCGGACGGGATATAGAGATGTCTGTAGCCTCCACCAAGGCCTATTATTCCCAGATTGCAGCGGGCTGCATGCTTGGTCTAAAGATAACTCAATTAATAAAAAACAGGGATGATGCCTTTCTTCATGGCGAGATTGAACGCCTAATGCTTATACCTTCACTAATGCAAAAGGTCCTTGCAAGTAAAAATGAAATCAAAGAATCTGCTTATACATTTGCACCTGCGAAGAAATACTGGGCAGTTGTTGGAAGTGGTTACAACAAAATAGCAGCAGATGAAATAAGGATAAAGCTTAGTGAATTATCGTATAAAACAATCTCATCTGACGTGGTTGAAGATAAAAAGCATATAGATCTCTCCTCAGAACCTCTTATTGTTATTTGCGCTGCTGGAAGCAGGGGAAATGTCATAAGCGATATAATAAAAGATACTGCTATTTTCAAGGCCCATAATGCTACCACGATTGTTATTGCCAGTGAGGGAGAGGAAGGGTTTAGGCCTTATGCGGACTCTCTAATCTTTGTACCGGAGATTGATGAAAGGTTTTCCCCTATATTAACAACACTCGCCGGTCATTTATGGGGATATTATGCCGCTCAGGCAATAAATGAAGAATCGCTTTTTTTATCAAACTTTAGGCTGGATATAAGCTCCTATATAGCAAAAAACTTAAAGAAAGGCCTTGATATTTATCAGACTATCCTTGAGAAGCCCTTTCAGGAAAACACAGCAAAATTCTTTTCCTCTTTCAAGGAAAGGCTTGGCAAGGGAAGATACACTACTGCCCTGGAATCAGATGTTGCATCAGATCTCACACTCCTTTTGAAGTACTTATCAGGCAGATTGCCGACATCAGACTTTGAACTCGATTTTGGCATTAGCGGAACAGCGCCAAATATCTATCAAAGCTTTCTTGAGGGCATAGGAAAGGCCATTAATGATATGGCCAGACCTATAGATGCAATCAAACACCAGGCAAAAACAGTTACTGTAGGGACCAGCAGGATCTGGGAACCAATTGAGGGTTTGCTCTTTGAATCGCTTAAAGAAAACGGCTTCGATGAAGGTACCATTACCAATAAAAACCTTATAGTACTGAGGAACCTCCAGACTATTATAGAGCAAATAAAAGGCGAAACACTGTATCAAATAAGCGATCTTACCTATGCCGGTGAACCAGTTGAAGAGTCAAAAATTACCGTTATAAGAAAGAAAGGCAGCTCTGAAGGACTTAAATCAAGAGTAAAAAATGACAGTAAACTCAAAGGGACTAAAAAAATTATCGTCAAAGCAGGCAACGTTTTTATAGGAAAGGGAAAAATCGATAGCCGAAGCATCCTTGTTATACCAGTAATGAAACATGGCCCCACTATCGATCATCTGTTGTTACTTGATATCTCCTTTAAGGAAAAGATCAAACTAAGAGATAAGATAAAGGCACTGGGAGAAAAATATGATCATATCAAGAATATCGTTGAAGAGACAGGCATTTCCTGGGAGGATAATTATTTGGACCTTATTGATGTTGAAATACTTTTTGGAAGCTCTGCTGAAAAGATATCCGAAATTTTAATATCCTCCATTTTGCATTAAGTATCTTGAATTCCACTCTATTTTAAATTTTTCTACAGGGCTACAATCATAAAAAGCAGGCTGGATAATCTCAGCAACGTATCTTTTATACACCAGACTGTACAAGTGTATTTAGCTAACCGCCTGAAGCCAGCGAGTAAAATCATGATTTCTTGAATTACATATGTCATCCATTAATTGATATAACTTCGAGGTCATCGGCCCAGGTGCCTCATCAAAAACCCTTTCCTCGATCTTCTTCACCGGAAGCACCTTTTTCCCCGTTCGGCTGACAAAGATCTCATCAGCCTCCAGGAGTTCATCGGGTGAAATCTGCTTCTCTAATGTTTCAATCCCTAAGCTGGGGGCTGCCTCGAGTATAGACATCCTTGTAATGCTCTGAAGAATATTTCCTAAAAATGGCGTCTTCAAAACATTATCCTTAACCATAAAGATTGACTCTATCGAACCTTCCGCTACATAGCCATCAGTAGTCAAAAAAATGCCTACGTCAAAGCCTCTGCTAAAAGCATCCTGCCTGGCCAGCATACCGTTAAGATAATTGGAGCAGGCCTTTGCCTCTATAGGAACTGTTGTGGGATGAATTTTTCTCCACTTGGTAAAACATATGTTAATAGGTTTATTTTCATCAACCCCCATTTCCGCCGTTTCCGGAATTGCGAAAATAGTAAGGTCCAGATCAGAATCTAACACCAGAGAGGTAACGGATTCTTCACCATAATAAGCGAAAACCTTTATAACACCACGTTTTATGCTGTTTGCCTTAACCAATTGAGTGACCGCATCTATTATCTGCCCCTTAGAGTATGACAACCTCATGCCCAAAAATCCTGCGCTTCTGAAAAGACGCTCAATATGCTTATCCATTCTAAAGGCAGCCGGTCCATTCGGTCCAGGGTAAATCCCAAAAAAATCGAATATGGCCGAGCCCCTGCTAAAACCATGAGACATGATATGAACATTAGCTGAGCCCCAGGGAACTATCTCTCCATTTTTCCATACGTGAAGGTGTTCAAACATGTAATTTTTCCCCTATTTCTCGATTATTATTTATTTCTAACTACCCATGCATAGTGCCACAAAGCCTGTCCTCCCCGTCCCGAGACCGTGACGGGATCGGGAGGT
>JAGYMO010000163.1 GCA_018400255.1 Deltaproteobacteria bacterium | reverse complement strand
ACTGAACTACCTTTTAAAACTGGTACAGGTAGGGAAACTGTCAAAAGAAGTGATATACAAGACTTTATAAGCAAGTCTCTTGACATTCCTGTATCACAGGGAAAATTCAGGCAACGTGCTTATGGTATATTTAAAGTTAAACCGGAAGTTATACGATTAAAAAAGACTAAAGATTTATCTACTTTATACCATGAGACAGGACACTTTTTAGACAAGAGACTTAATTTATCTGAAACCGATAAGAACGCTAAAATAGAAACTGAATTAATGGCAATGGGGAAACCGACTTCAATGGACACATACACAAAAACACAGGTAAAGAAAGAGGGAGTTGCGGAGTTTATACGGGTTTATCTTACAAATGAACAAGAAGCAAAGAAAACCGCTCCTGAACTTTATAAAAAATTCCGTGATGTACTTGATAAAGATTTAACCCTTGATAATATGATGAAAACTATTCAACAAGCAACGGAAAACTACTTAAAACAATCACCTGAAACCCGTATACTGTCTAATATATCTAAGGATAAAAAGGACAATAAATTAGGCATAAATCTAAGTAGATTATATACCTTGACATTCGATGACCTTAATCCTTTAAAAAAGACCGTGGAGGCAATAACAGGCGGAGCAAAGATTGAAACAAACTCTAACCCATTTGAATTGGCATGGTTAAATAGAGGATGGCAGGGTAAAGCAGAGACTTATTTAAAATATGGCGTAGTAGACGAGAACTTTAAAAAAGTAGGTAAATCTCTTAGTGAGATACTAAAAGGCATAGAAAACTTTGATGATTTCAGAGCTTATGCTGTAGCTAAAAGAGGCAAGGAGTTAAGTGAGAGAAAAGTAGAAACAGGGCTGGCAACAAAAGATATAGATGCAGTTATACAGAAATATGACAAGGAATATTCCAAAGCCTTTAATGACCTTGTCGAATATCAGGATAATGTATTAAAGCAGTTAGTTACACAGGGTATAATAAGCAAATCTGACTTTGCGGCAATAAAAAAGCTAAATCAAGATTATGTACCGTTTAACAGAATAATAGACGCGTTTGAAAAGAAGGGAAGAGGGAAAGGGTTACAAGCTACACAGCCGATAAAGGGAATAAAAGGAAGCACAAGAGATATTATAGACCCATTAGAAAGTATAATTAAAAATACTTTTATAATCACCAATATGGCGGAGAGAAACCGTGTAGGGAAAGTATTGGTTGAACTCACAGAAAAATTTGAAGGTGCGGGTAAATTTATTGATAAGGTACCTCCACCCGTGAGAGGGCAATCATTCCAGTTGAGCGAGATAAAAAACGTACTTGAAGCGGCTGGGATGGAGATTGAGACATTAGAGAATCTTGACCTTGAAAAAATCGCAACTGTATTCAGACCAACAAGATACACAGGAAAAGATAATATCATAACTATATACCGTGATGGTAAAGCTGAATATTACGAAGTTTTTGATGAAACTCTTTATAAATCTTTAATGGCTCTTGATAAAGAAGGTACTAACACTTTAATGAAAATACTGGCATATCCGACTAAATTTCTAAGAGCAGGAGCTATACTAAATCCTGACTTTATGGCAAGGAATCCTGTAAGAGATGCCATGACAGCTTTTCTATACTCAAAATATGGATTTCTACCTGGAGTAGACACCGCGAGAGGACTATTCCATGTTATAGCGAAGGATAAAACGTATTATAAGTGTTTGGCTTCCGGAGGGCTTCAAGCATCATTTGTTTCTTTGGACAGGGATTATCTGCAAAAA
Organism: Deltaproteobacteria bacterium; assembly: GCA_018400255.1. Classification (GTDB taxonomy): domain Bacteria; phylum Desulfobacterota; class DSM-4660; order Desulfatiglandales; family B25-G16; genus M55B121. The sequence continues at coordinate 1,127 of JAGYMO010000163.1, read as the reverse complement.
AATCTAAGAAGCATGATGGCTGAACATACAAGGAATAAGGCATTGAACATTCTGAAAAACCCAGTAGACGCGTTAAGGGCATTGTCTGAGTTTACAGAAGAAGCAACAAGAGTAGGAGAATTCGCTAAAGGATTGAAAAAAGAAGGAGCTACAGCAGAAGGAATAAGACGAGCTTCTTTGTCAAGCAGAGATGTATCGCTTGACTTTTCGAGAGGCGGAGAAGTATCGAAACAGGCAAATAAACTAATAGCCTTTTTCAATGCGGCTATGCAAGGCACAGATAGAATGGTTAGGGCTTTTAAGGACAATCCTGTGCGTACAACCACAAGAACATTGGTTGGAATTACATTACCGTCAATTCTTTTGTACATGATGAACAAAGACGACCCACGGTATCAGGAACTTCCTCAATGGCAGAAAGATTTGTTTTGGATTATACTAACAAAAGATAAAATTTATAGAATACCAAAACCATTCGAGGTTGGTGTTTTGTTCGGCACGCTCCCGGAAAGAATTTTAAAATGGATTGACGAGGATGACCCAAAAGCCTTGGATGGATTTCTTAATACATTAAAAGAAGCCGCGTTACCTGATATTATACCAACTTCGTTAGCTCCTATTATTGAAGCATGGTCAAATTACTCATTCTTTAAAGGTTACTCAATCGTACCTGAGAGTCAAAAGAATCTTGAACCATGGGCACAGTACAGTCAGTATACAAGTGAAACTGCAAAGATAATAGGTAAAGCGTTAAATGTATCTCCACGCATAATAGAGAATACAATATACGGTTACGGTGCTGGATTAGCTGGTTATGGAATAGACATTATAGATGTTGTACTTGAAACAAGCGGATTGGTAGATAAAAAAGTTATGCCGAAAGAGGATATTGAAAATCTGCCAGTATTGAAAGGATTTATGGCAAAAGCGTATCAGAATAGCGATAGTATAAATTCATTTTATGAATTAAGGGATGATATACAAAAAAAGGTATCAACAGCGGATAAACCAGATATTAAATTGAAATCTCAATTGTCAGCCTTAAATAAAAGCTCAACTGAAATTGGTAAATTGCGTAAAGAAATAAACAAAATATATGATTCAAAGATTTACACTGAAGAACGCAA
>JAGYMO010000162.1 GCA_018400255.1 Deltaproteobacteria bacterium | reverse complement strand
CCCCGAGAGAAACAGTAAATATCCCTTAAAAGGGGCTGCCGATTGAAAAAGACCAATTGCTAGATGGCTCGTCATATTGTGGATCAAGGTTATACCCCCATTCCAATCTTAGTGGTCCCATTGGAGAATACCATCGTATGCCTGCACCAATACTTGTCCTTAAATCCCTAAAGGAATAATCTTCATCTTTTTCATAAACATTGCCCGCATCAAAAAACAAAACGCCCATCACTCCCTGTTCTTTTACCAATGGAAATCTATACTCCAGATTGTAAACCATCATTTTTTCACCACCTATCCGGTCTCCCGAATCTGGATCAATAGGCGAAATACTAGCATATTCAAATCCCCTGACAGTGTTCATTCCACCTAATCGGAACTTCTCGTAAACTGGTAATTTCCCCCCGCTTCTTTTTTCTACATAACCCCACCTACCTTGCAACGAAATTGCAGTGTCCCAAAAGGCCGGGAAAAACCAGGCAGACTTTGCCCTATATTTCGTAAAATAATTATCCCCACCCAGAACTCCACCTGCATATTCAATGGAAAATGAGTTAGTAGATCCTCTAGTGGCATTAAAACGTTTATTTCTGCTATCCCTGGAAACGCCAACTGAGAGACTGCTTGTAACACTCCTGCCTTCCATATCCTTTATTATCTGAGAAGCCCTGTCTTCTATCTCGGAAATATCAGCATCGTCAAAGGTGTACATAACTGATCCCCTTGTAAACTCCAGCACCAGCGGAAATCCCAACTTCAACTTACCCCCGCGACTGTCCTTAGTGTATTCGTCGTATTCATATCTCCAGTTATATAAATCGATACCCCCTGAAAGGGGCTTATCAAAAAGCCACGGCTCAGTAAAACTAAGGGTATATCTTCCGGACTTGGAACTCAAGGAGGCCCTTGCTGACAATGACTGACCTCTTCCAAAGAGATTGTCTTGTGATATCTCAAGCATTCCGATAAAATTCTCTGCAGAGCTATAACCTGCACCCATCGCCAATCTGCCGGTTGGCGCCTCCTTAACATGTATATTTAAAATCATGTCTTCTGCGGTAGTTCCCTGCTTGGTGTTAATCTCTACCTCTTCGAAAAAACCAAGCCGGTGTAAATTTTGGCTGCTCCTCTTTAGCTTTTCCCCGCTAAAGTAACCACCCTCAGAGATCTTTAGCTCTCTTCGAATGACCTTGTCTCTAGTCTTATCGTTACCGGTAATTATAATTCTCTCAAACTTAACCTTTTTCCCCTTGTTTATCTGGTATACAATATCGACCTTATGAGATTTATCATCCTCGTTTATCTGCGGCAGAACATCGACAAAGGCATACCCCTCATCCGAATAAATCTCACTCAGCTTAAGTGCATCAGCCCTAACCGTCTCTCTGTTATAAACTCTCTCTTCTGATATTCTAAGGTTCTTGTAAAGCTCTGCGGCATCCTGGATAAGATCACCTTCAATTCGCACATCCCCAATAGCATATTGAGGTCCTTCATTAATCTTAATAGTGATCACAATCCCTTCATCCTCCTTGAAGGATATGTTTGGCTCCCCTACCATTGCCTTTATGTAACCATTGTTATTATAAAATGATTTTATCTTGAATATATCACTTTCTAAAGCTTTTTTATCCAAATGTCCGGAATCAGTAATAAAGGAGAAAAATCCTTTTTCATCTGTATCCATAACATCTTTTAAATCATCATCGCTAAAGTTAACATTTCCAACAAAAATAATTTTAGCTATTGTAACCTTATCTCCCTCTTTAATTTGATAGACTAAGGCAATTTCATTACCAGAAAGCTCTTCCAGCATATAATTAATAACAACATTAAAGTATCCTTTTTGATTGTAAAAATCTCTCAACCTCTCGATACTGTTTTTTATTTCCTCTATATTTAATATAGTGTATTTTTTTATACCCAAAACATCCATCAAATCCTTATTTTCTATTTTTTTATTTCCCTTAAAGCTAATTCGTTTAATTGACGGTTTTTCAATAACCCTGAATATAACATTTTTCCCCTTGTGGTGTTCTTCTACATCTATTTGAACATCCTCAAAAAAACCCATTTTATATATTGATTTGAGGTCTTTATCCAATTGTTCCGGGGAAAACACCCCCCCCTCTTGACTTTCAATTGATGCAAGAATAGCATCCGCCTCAATCCTTTTATTCCCCTTAATGCTTATAGACCCTATTTCTACAAGGCCTCTAATCTTATTTGATATCGATAAGGCGGCCTTCTCTATTACCTTATCTAATTCATCTATACTGTCTCCGACAAAATAATAAGAAGAGGGTTTCTTATTTATTGCTATGGGTATAACTTGAAAATCAACGCTTATATTCTCACCGACCTTACTTAGGCTTCCTTTAATTAACCAGTCAATCTTGTTTTCCGTGCCTATCTTCCTTACAAGCTCCAGATCGTCAAGGGCAAGCTCAGGTAATAGTCGCTCATTTATCATCTCCGGATTAACCGTGCTATAGCCCTTTTGAGCCATACTTGCAGTTAAGGCTTTTTGGAGCTCAAAGGCAAGATGGTTTAAAGGCTTTAAGGCATAAACTTTAAAGGGTAGAACTGCTATTGTTTCAGAGTTCTTTGCATGCAAACGAGGAATAAATAAAAAAGAGATTAAAATAAATAAGAGTGATCCTGACAATACTATATAAAAAGTGCGGTATACTATTTTTCTAATCATTAATTCCATAAGCACTTAGCTGCTCTTTATTTGAAACCTGATACTTACCAATTTTAACAGCATCAAAAATGCTTCTCTTAAAGATAGTCAACCCATTTTTTCTATTACGTTTGTTTTTTTAAGCTGTATTGTTTACGATAAATAAATAGATAGATAACCAAAAATTAATGTCTGTTATTTATTGAGCAGCTTCTATACAAATTTTCCATCTATTAGCAATAATTGTCTAGAGAGCCGTTCAGCGAGCTCGATATTGTGAGTTACTATAATTAAAGCCAGCCCCTTTTCATTATTAAGTTCAATGAGAAGTTTTACAATCTCATCGCCTGTAGCCTTATCCAGGTTTCCGGTAGGCTCATCAGCCAATAACAATCTGGGCTCCATAATAAGGGCTCGAGCAATTGCCACCCTTTGCTGCTCTCCTCCGGAAAGCTCTCCAACCCTATGATAAATCCTGTCCTGCAAGCCCATCTTCTCAAGCATAATAGAGGCCCTGTCGGCAGATTCCCTTTTATCTTGTCCTGCTATCATAGCAGGAATACTAACATTTTCCTGAGCATTAAACTCAAATAAAAGATGGTGAAATTGGAAGACAAATCCTATCTCTAGGTTTCTAATTTTATTAAGTCCCTTTTCATCCATCTGAAAAACATCTTCCTCGTTAAAAAATACCTTACCTTTCGACGGTGGCTCTAAGGTTCCCATGATATTGAGTAAAGTAGATTTTCCCGCACCTGAGGGTCCTATTATCGCAAGGGACTCACCCGGCAATATCTGCAGGCTAACACCTTTCAGTATCTGAATTAACTGATCTTTTTTCCTAAAATCCTTATGGACATCATCTATTTTTAACAAAGGTTTCATCATTTTTTTTATTACAAATAATAGTAATATGGCCTTAAAAACCAATAAAACCATAGAATACTTGTTTGCCAGTTAATCAGCCACTTCTAGGAGTCAAAATGACAGGCTAACCATTACCTCATGCTAAAATAACAAGTAGTTTTTAGCGGTAATAGCATGTATTGGTAAATCACAACCCAGAAAATAGGTATCGCAGTTCGAAAAAATTGCAAAATTATCTAGCCTATTCATACCTCAACGACTCAACAGGGTTAACGGTAGCTGCCTGTCGAGATGGAAAAATAGTGGCGATAAAAGATATAAATATTGCAGCGAGAGATATTAACAAAGTATCCATCCACTCCATCTGAACCGGCAAAGTTGTTATATAGTAAACGTCTGCGGGAAGTTTTATAAACTTATATTTTTCTAAGATCTGGCAGAGAAACGTCCCGGAAATCAACCCCAGGAAGGTTCCTGCAAAACCAACAAACAGTCCTTGAAATAAAAAAATATACATAATACTTTTAGATGAGGCACCCATTGTCCTAAGTATAGAAATGTCTCTGTGCTTTTCCATAACCAACATCACGAGTGAACTTATTATATTAAGTGCCCCTACAAGAATTATCATTGTTAGAATGATGAACATGGTGACCTTTTCAAGCTTTATCGCGGAGAAAAGGCTTCTGTTCATCATCTTCCAGTCTTTTGTCCAATAAGGATAGCCAAGCTTCTCCTGAACAGCCCTGCTTATCTCGTCACTCTCCTGTATATCCTTTATTCTTAATTCAATACCTGTTACATCATCGCCTAAAGACAGAAAATCTTTTGCATCATTCAAAGAGACATATAAAAGCGAGTTGTCATACTCATACATTCCGGATTCAAAAAGACCTTTTACAATGAACTGATCTTCATTGGCTAGCCTCCCTAAGGGAGTCAGCTTACCTACAGGCGAGACTAATGTTATGGCATCTCCCGGCAATGCTCCTATCTGTTTAGACAGCTCGACCCCAATTATAACCCCTTTGAGCCCGGTTTCATAATTTTCCAAAACGGACAAAGATCCACCTCTGATCATAGAGTCAATGTTAATCACCTTCCCGCCTGTATCTGGATCTACACCCCTTAGAATGGCCCCTGAAATATTCTCATCCTTTTTAACCATCACCTGGCTATAGATAAAAGGCGTTGCCGAAATAACACCCTCGACAGCTGTCGCTGAACTCATAACCTCCTCAGTGTCTCTAATTCCACCCTCATAGCTTAAGATAAATATGTGTGAATTTACCCCGAGAATCTTTTTCAATAAATCCTCTCTATATCCATTCATCACCGCCAATACTACAATGAGAGCCATTACACCTATCATTATTCCCAATATTGATATGCCGGTAATTATGGAAATAAACCCCTGCCTTCTCTTTGCCTTCAGGTATCGTAATGAAAAAAAAAGTTCAAAAGACATATTCCTATCTCGAAACTTTAAGTATCGGGTCTCCAGTTTTAGGGTTCAAAGTTGATGGTTTCGCAAAAAGTCATTTTACTCGCTCATGATGCCCATTTTGGG
>JAGYMO010000161.1 GCA_018400255.1 Deltaproteobacteria bacterium | reverse complement strand
AATCTGGATGAATTGGCGGAACGGCTTATCTTTGAGGTAAACAAAATCCATTCAGATGGTGTGGGAAAGGATACCTTTACCGAAGTTCAAGGCACCTACAAAATAGATGACTCGAGCTCCGCCGTTAACAGCTCAGGCCTTTATTTCCAGAATAATGTAACAGATGGGTCTTTTAAATTTTGGGTTTATGATGAAACTGGTAATGTAGTCGACTTGGGGGGCCCTGCAGGCGAGCTACCTATAGATATAGATGTGGGTTCAACAACCATTGACAACATTGTTAGTGCCATACATGGATTGGGCGGGGGGAATATAAGCGCGGAAGTTACCGCTGAAGGCTACATCAAAATCAGTGCATCCTCCGATTACACCTTTGCCTTTTCTGATGATACAAGCAATATACTCGCCGCATTAGGAATAAACACCTTTTTTTCAGGCACCAGCGCCGATACCATTGCTGTAAACTCATGTCTTGCCGAGAATAAGGCCTACATAGCAGCCGGCAGGGTAGACTCTGATGGCAGCATAGCAGCAGGTGATAATTCCAATGCATGTGCTATTGCCGACCTTCAGTATGAAGAAATATCCTTTAGCGAGGCCGGTACAACATTTGAAAATTACTGCCATTCCCTTGTTGGGTTAATAGGGATTCATAGCAAAAATATACAGGACCAGAGGGGGAGCAGCGAGATCATTGTGAGTCAGCTTACCGAAATGAGAGACAATGCCTCCTCTGTCTCCCTTGATGAAGAGATGACCAATCTCATAAAATTTCAGCATGCCTACGCAGCAGCAGCAAAACTAATTAAAACTGCTGATGAAATGCTTGAGGCACTGTTAGCGGTCAGATAGGGGAATAAATGAAAATAGCGACAAGGACCCTGTATGAAAATATTATAAACAACCTTAGCAGGGCGTCTATAGATATGTCAAAGGCCAATGAGACAGTGAGTACAGGAAGAAAAATAAACACGGCCTCCGATGATCCATTGGGCTTTGTATCAGTACTGGATATCAGGTCATCCATAGCCAATATTGAACAAGTGGGACGTAATATAACAGCAGGGAAACTGTGGGCACATGTTAGCGAATCATCCCTAAACGGGGCATATGAATTTCTCTACCAGACAAAGGCATTATTGGTAAATGTCAATAATTCAGATCTTGAACCTGACCAGGCAGCAGATACTTTAAACGGGTATATAAATCAAATATTATCCCTCGCCAACGCAAGGGTAAATGATAGCTATATCTTTGCAGGGACAAAAACAGACACAAAACCGTTTTCCTTTGATGAAGCCAACCCTGACCAGGTGAACTATAATGGAAACGCCGACCCATTTTCTGTAAAGGTAGGCATTGATACTTGTGTTACCGTAGGTGCAAACGGTGAAGAAATCTTCGGGGACATATTTGAGACATTAATCGAAGCTAAACTAAATATTGATGACCCTGCATATGATATCGAAGGCGCGATCGATGATATCGAAGATCAGCTTGATACACTCACTGCTGCTATCTCTGACGTGACGTTTGCAATGATCCAATTCGATGTGAAAGAAAAAATCCTTGAAGACCTGCATTGTGCTTATGAAGATGAAAAGGCCCTTATTGAAAATGCGGATATTAATGAGGCAGTAGTTAATCTTAAGATGAAACAATTAGTGTATGAAACCGCCATGTCTTCCTCTGCGAGCGTTATGGCTTTGAGCATAGTAGATTATATGTAGCTCAAAGAACAACTAAAGGGCCCCCTTCACTTGTAAGACAATTGGTATGTAGTTAATACCCTCTCCACTACTCTAATAAAACACAAAAGCATTACTCCATATAGTATTCAAAGATATCGTCTTTTAGGTTTCACCATTCAAAAAAGTTTCTCAAAAGTATCCAACTCTATTGGCTCCATGTTAATCTGATTGTCCCTGGCAGGCCCGTAAAAACCAGCTCTAATGCCTCTGAATTACCTGGGCTATCAGGCCTTTTAAACCTGAAGCTATAAACACTTGACCATGGGGAGATAAATGGAAAAAAGGATTCGTAAAAAATTCTGTTTTCTTTTAACTTCCTCACCTCCAGTGGTTTCTCCCTCAGGTTCCCATCTCGTAGCAAAAACACACTCCATAAAGAGTTTCGTTTAGAAAAATCATCCCACTGCTCTTCTCCTGCATCTATCACCACCAAAAAATCATCATAATCATCTGCTGCCTGCATTTGATTATGCAACATATTGTTAACTTGATGAGGAGGTAACGAATAAACTTTGCAATACTCGTTTGTATAGGCCTTTCTGAATTCATCTCCCTTATAAACGGATGAAAGAACCAACTCCGTCTTTAATCCCTTATATATAGAGCCTTTTCTTGTCCATTTTTTAAGAACAGTCCTGTAATCATCAGACATATAGTGCTCATCTGAAAGCCTATTGTATAAACTTTGTATGGAGGAACATGAAAATAGAATAAAGAGAAAAGGAATACATGATACAATAAATAAATTACGAAATTTAAATTTCGTCTTTAAATACCCTTCCAAAGATTTCCTCCACATATTTTAAATGATAACTAAGGGAGAATATTTGCTCTATCTCATCCCCCTTGAGATATTCGTTAATATCGTGATCCTTTAAAAGTAATGCCTTAAAATCCTGTTTATCCTTCCATGCCTGCATGGAGACTTTCTGTGTCAGTGAATAGGCAAGCTGACGCGAGCAGCCCTTATTGACTAAGGCAAGCAGAATCTGCTGGGAAAATATCAGGCCTTTTGTTCTTTCAAGGTTTCCAAGCATTGCATCTTTATATACAATCATATTCTTTATCATTCTTGTAAGCCGGTTCAACATGTAGTCTATAAGAATTGTGCTATCTGGGGCAATGACCCTCTCGACCGATGAATGACTGATATCCCTCTCGTGCCAAAGGGCCATATTCTCAAGGGCAGCTAAACTATAGGATCTGATAAGCCGGGAAAGCCCTGAGAGATTTTCAGAGCCGACAGGATTTTTCTTGTGGGGCATAGCCGATGACCCCTTTTGTCCCGGGGTAAAAACCTCTTCCGCCTCTCCAACCTCTGTTCTCTGAAGGTGCCGTATCTCTACAGCCATTTTTTCAATAGATCCTGCGAGGATGGCTAACGCAGTAAAATACTGGGCATACCTGTCTCTTTGAATAATCTGGGTAGATGCCTCTGCTGGCTTTAGGCCTAACTTGGCGCAGACATAGCTTTCAATATCTGGAGGAATATTTGCAAAGGTTCCTACAGCGCCTGATATTTTACCATAACTTATGACATCCATTGCCTGTTCAAGCCTTTTTAGGTTTCTCTTCATCTCGCTATACCAGACCGCCAGTTTCAGTCCAAATGTTATTGGCTCGGCATGAATGCCATGAGAGCGACCAACCATAACAGTGTTTTTGTGTTCAAACGCACGTTCTTTAAGAACAGAGAGGAGCGAATGGATATCTTCTATAATTAAACCCATTGCCTCTTTAAGCTGAAGGGCCATTGCTGTATCAAGGATATCCGACGATGTCAGCCCCATATGCATAAAACGGGCGTCTGGACCAACATACTCCTCAACGTTCGTTAAGAAGGCAATTACGTCATGTTTTACCTTTCCCTCGATCTCCTCGATTCTCTCAATAGAAAATTGTGCCTTCTGCTTAATAGTTTCAAGCGATTTTACCGGTATGATACCTTCTTTTGCCATTGCCTCGCAAACCAATATCTCTACATCAAGCCACTTACTGAATTTATTTTGCGGCTCCCATATCTTACCCATCCTTGGAAGTGTGTAGCGTTCTATCATTTTTATCCCTCTAAATAATAGGTAACAGTTCAGCCACTAAGGCACTAAGTCACGAAGGGAAAACATGAATTTCAAAATCTTAAAAGAAATAAGGATATTAATTCCCAAAAAGTTTACAGATATTACATTCTGCTGTTAATGACAAACAATGAATTATTTTAGAGTGTTAGTGTCTTCGTGACTTTGTGGCTGTACTAATTTCTATTTTCCAATTTCCCCGGTTGGCGGGATCTTCGACAAGTTTCAAGCCGTGAACGGCTAATACTTAATCAACCTTCTCCACCCTCCAGTCTTCTATTTCAACCACTAATGACCTCTGGAGCAATTCTAAGGAAATAACTATCTTGTCAGATTTCCCCTTGTGTCTCAAATAAAACCCCGTAAGACCCTTAAGAGGCCCATCCCTTATAATAATCCTATCACCCTCTTTTACGTAATCCTGATTTCTAACAGTCCTGTCCGTACCGTTTAATATCTGAAGTGATAAAATTTCACTATCTTTTAATGGCACTGGTATACCATTAATTCCAATTATGGTAACAACACCGTAAGTTTTTAAGATATCAAGGTATTGTCCCGGGTTCAAATCTGAATGGACAAAAATATACCCTGACAAAAGCGGAACATAAATCCTTTTCCTCCGGTCTTTTCTACGGCTCATAACCTGCACCTTGGGGAGAAATGTTTCAATAGACTTTTTACTAAGTCCATTAAAAACCACATCCTCATGCCGGCTACGAGAATGAACAGCATACCACTTTAATTGTTCTTCTGGCATATACTCATGTTGAAAAATTATTCGTAACTCTTCAGGTTCTCAGGTTGAAGACTGAAGGCTGACGTATTTCAACCAACCCGTAATGCTTGAATCAAACCATTCAAGACCTTCGCTGTTTCATTATTGTCTGTTCAATCAGGGAAAGGTCATCGTTGAGCACAAAGGCCAAATGTTTCAATAAATTCATGCAATAATGCCAACTCATCAGCCAGCTCAAATGCACGGAGTTTCGTGTGATCACGCCTGCCTGTGCGCTAAATGCGGATAGGCATTCTGTATTTCTATCAGCCTTCTTCCTTCAGTCTGTATACCTGGGCAGTTACATTAAACTACCTTATTATATGGCCAAATCTTTTCCAATGAGGCCAGGACCAATAGATTATCAAGGCCTTACCCTTAACAAAATCAAGCGGGACAAATCCCCAGTATCTGCTATCATAACTATGATCCCGGTTGTCTCCCATAACAAAGAGACTTTCCTCCGGAACTAGTATAGGTCCAAAATTCTCATTTCTCCGTAAAGTATTATCATAGGCCCCATAGGGATCATTTATTGCTTTACCGTTTATAAAGACTTTTCTATCCATAATCGTAACGCGATCCCCTGGAAGCCCTATCACCCTTTTGATAAAGTCCTTTTCTTTATCAACTGGATAGATAAATACAACGATGTCTCCTCTTTTTGGCTCACTAATCGGTATAATAGTTTTATTTATAAATGGAAGTTTTACTCCATAAATAAACTTATTCACAAGCAGGTGGTCACCCACAAGAAGCGTAGGCTTCATTGACTCTGATGGAATTTTAAAGGCCTGGACAACAAAGGTTCTAATAAAAAGGGCGAGGATAATTGCTATAATAGCGGCCTCTAAATATTCCCTGAAGACACCCTTTTTTGCCCTTCCTTTTTTATATTGTCTTTTCTTTATCTCCTTATCCAAAGATAGCTCCTTGTCCTGTTATTCTTTATATCGAATTTGGTATTGAAAATTTGAATATAGGCTTCATATTTACCGCCCTCTTTTTACACACACTCTTTTAATAGCAGCCCTTAGGCCATGTCAAGAAACACAAAAGGGAAATTTTCTTCTAAAAACCAGCATCTATCCATATGCATCCAGAATTTATATATCACAATTTAATGCACAAAATGCCTTTTTGTAAAGCAATATTTAAGGGCTCAAAAAGATTTTCACAATGCCTATTACTATATCTTGTGTTTATAATAGTAAATTACCACTATATAAATATAATTTGTGGTAATTTAATATAATTTAATAAAAATAACTTGACAAATTAGCGCATATAGGCATTAATATAAAACTTATTATATTAAATTTACTAAAAAACTGGAGGGATGGATAGTGGGATCAAATAAAGTCAAGGAAATAAGGGAGAAGATGTTGTTGAGTAAGGCGGAACTTGCCAGAAAAGCCGGTGTATCTCCGCTAACCATAGACAGAATAGAGAAAGGCAAGGACTGCAGAATGGAGACAAAACGGAAAATAATTATAGCCCTGGGTTACAAACTGAGTGATAAAAATAAGATATTTTTTGATGAGAAATAAACCTTTGCCAAAGTAAATCAATAATGCCAGTACCAAAAAAAAATCAATTAATTGGGATTGATATTGGGTCTCACTCTATCAAGATTGCAGAGATTCAAGATACCAAAAGGGGCATGGTCTTGAAAAATTTCGGTATGATAAAACTACCTCCAGATGCAATAGTAGAGGGATCTATCAGGGAAATGGGAATAGTCTCTGAGGCAATAAAAAATCTACTAAAAAACCTAAAAATAAAAAATAAAAATGTAGCCACATCTATTTCGGGTTATTCAATCATTGTAAAAAAAATCACAATCCCCCGGCAAGAAAGCAAAGAATTAGAAAACACCATTCAGAATGAAGCCGAGCAATACATTCCATTTGATATAAATGATGTAAATTTAGATTATCAAATTCTGTCATCAGAAAGCGCAGAGGAAAACGAAGAAAAGGATATGGATGTCCTTTTAGTGGCCGCAAAAAAGGATATTGTTGAAGAATATAGAAATCTCTTTCGTTTAATAGAATATAACCCGGTTGTTCTCGACATAGATGCCTTTGCGCTTCAAAATACCTTTGAGATAAGTGATAAAGAACAATCCGGCTGTAGCGCACTTGCCCATATAGGAAGCCAGCAGTTAACAATTAATATTATTAAGGACGGCGTCTCCATTTTCACAAGAGATTCCTCTCATGGAGGAAACCAGGTTACAAATGACATAAAAAAGAAACTAAACGTTAGTTACCAAGACGCGGAAAAGATAAAACTGGGGGCCATACCTATTGAAAAAGAACAGGAATTGATAACAGAGGAGATATTTTCCTCTACTATTGTAAAGTGGGTGCGGGAGATAAGAAGGGCGCTTGACTTTGTAACATCAACTTTTTCAGATGTCCAGGTTGAAAACATATTTCTTAGCGGGGGATCTTCCTTAATCCCGGGGTTTCTCGAATATTTGGGTTTAGAGACAGGCCTGAAGGTAGAAATGCTAAGCCCATTTACCAATCTAGAGGTAAACAAAAAATTGTTCGATCCAAATTATCTTAAATACATTGCCCCAATAGCTGTAATCTCAGTAGGGCTTGCATTACGGAGCATTGATGATAGATGATCAAAATTAATCTCTTCCCCTACAGGGCCGCCAGAATAAAGGAAAACATTAGACAACAGGTAACTATATATTTTTTATCTGTTATATTCCTTATACTTGTAATGACCTATCTCTTTATGAATTTCAATAGAGAGTTAAAATCTCTAAGGCAGAGATTTGACTTAAGGCAAAAAGAATTTGCAACCTATAAGGATACAAACGCAAAGATAAACGCAATAAATAAAAGCATTGCTGACCTTAAGGTCAAATTAAACACAATTAATGAATTAGAAAGCGCTAAGGCAGGTCCTGTTAAGCTGTTAGACGATATTTCCACGAGCGTGCCAAAAGATAAGTTGTGGCTTACAAAAATTGATGAGAAAACCGGCACCCTTTCATTAACCGGGACAGCGATGGACAATGAAACAGTCGCGGATTTTATGAAACGGCTTGAAGGGAAAGAAACGATAACGTCCGTTGAGTTAATAAAAACACAGCAAAAAGCAATAAAGGATCTTGGCTTAACTTTAATGGATTTTGATATCAAATGTAAGACCTACGCGTTTAAGGAAAAAACCACTTAAAATGTAAAGGTAAAACTAACAGAACAAAATAAATTCCATGGCAGTAGATATAAACATATTTTTCGATAGAGTATCAAAGATAAGCAAAACCCAAAGAGTTCTCATTTTTGTTGGAACAGTTGTGCTCTTAGTAGGCCTTTTTATCTGGTTTATATACCTGCCAAAGACAAAGGATATAGTACGGCTTAAAACCAATATAACTAATTTAGAAAACCAAATCGCCCTTGCTAAGGTTAAGGCGAAAAGTTTAAAAAAATTGGAGGAAGAATATGCCGGCATTCAGCAAGAACTTTCACTGGCCCTTAAGCTCTTGCCTACCTCTAGTGAAATACCAACTCTGTTAGAAAATATAACTAAATTGGGCAATGAATCCCATTTAGACTTTATTTTGTTTAGTCCAAAAAAGGAGGTATCAAAACAGTTTTATGTAGAAATACCTGTCAGCATAGAGGTTAACGGAGGCTACCATGACGTCGCCTTATTTTTTGATAAGGTTGGAAAATTAGATAGAATCGTAAATGTTATGGACGTTTCAATGAAACCAACTGCAAAAGACAACACAGATTTACATACGTCCTGCACTGCTGTTACTTATAGATTCAAAGAAAAAGCCGAGACAAAAAGTGTTCCTAAAAAAGCAAAATAACATACTATTATTAACCCTTTCTTGTTACGTATTTATTTTTTTTGGGGTATCCAGCGCCCAGACAGGTCCAAAAATAACCATTAAAATCCCGAAAGAGGAAAAAATCGCAGTTGAAAAGCCCAAAGGCACGTCTGATAAAGAAGTTAAGGTCGAAGAAAAAGGATTTAAAGGCAAAGATGCTGCTAAAGAGGCAGACTATTTTTACGACCCAACAAATAAAACTGACCCTTTCAAATCCTTTATATCAATAAAAGACGAGATAGAAGGCGAGGTTGAAGAAGAACCAAGAACATATCTTGAAACACTCGATATTTCTCAGTTGACTGTCTCAGCAATCGTTTTGTCAGATAAAGATAGTTGGGCCCTTATAAGGGATTCAAAGGGTGATGGTCATGTAATAAAAGTCGGAACCCCCATTGGAAAAAACAGGGGTAAGGTGGCTCGAATAACTAAAAACGAGATGATTGTACGGGAACAATATAAAAACATAAAGGGAAAAACCATTACCAGAGATATTTCCATAAAACTTCCAGGCACAGATAAGCTCAAGGAACGATAGATGCGATGAACTCGAATATAAGGGCTTAATTATTGATAAAACCGAGGCAGGATAATTAAAAATTACGTAATACCATGGAAAAATATTTTATACAGTTCAGGAATTCAGCTCCAGTAACTGTATTATCTATAAACAAACCAATAGGAGAAATTTCATGCAAAAGAGAAAACTCCTGAAAACAATAAAATTTGGTTTTCTTCTCGTAGTAGTGTTATTAATCTATCTTTCATGCAGTTGTGTTACAGGACTAAAAACGAAAGACAGTTCAGGCATGGAAGAGAAGGCTGTTCCTAGAATTGAATCGATAACTATTGTCCCTGGACTCTCAGATAATGACATGGGTATTGAGATAATCA
Source organism: Deltaproteobacteria bacterium (assembly GCA_018400255.1). Lineage (GTDB taxonomy): Bacteria > Desulfobacterota > DSM-4660 > Desulfatiglandales > B25-G16 > M55B121. The sequence goes on along the minus strand of JAGYMO010000161.1, from coordinate 1,281 downwards.
ACTCAGCACCTGTAACCTATACATCTATTAAACTTTCTCAGCCATTTCGTCTTATACTGGATGTAGACGCTATTACGCCTGAGGGACTTACAACACCCTATGATTTAGAAGGTAGAATTATCACCGGCATTCAGGTTGAAAAAAACAAGGAAAGGCCTCTATCTACCCGAGTCATTGCCTTCTTGTCCCAGGACTTTGACCATCATGTTAAAACAGAAGACAAGGCTATCAAAATTTACCTTTCACCGAAAGAGATTAGCGAAGAACCCTCTGACACAATATCGCTAAACGCCGAACCAGCCGAAAAAATACGTGAAGCTGAACCAAGACTTTTCTTTTCACCTGGAAAAGGAGACGCCAACAGGATACTTGGTGTAGATTTTTTTATGCTGTCTCAAGGAAGATCACGAATTGTTGTGACCGCCTCAAAAAAGGCCGAATACCAGCTACAGCGAAGAGATGCAAACACCTTAATCCTGGAGATTAAAGATGCTACAATCCCTGAAGAGCTCACCCGGTATTTAGATTCTTCCAAATTTAAAGGGGTGGTCGATAGAATCGTGCCTTTAGTCAGGGAGGCTGAAAAAAAGGTTGACCTGATAATAAAGGTTAGGGAAATGGTCCCCTTTTATTTGATGCAGGCAAATAATGAAATACGAATAGACTTCAACGAAACTTCTGTTAAACCGCCTCCAAAAAAGATACCAGCCACTGAGCTGAAAGAGAAACCGCCACGCTTTCCTGCATCTCCAACGGAGGCGGAAAGCGCTAAAACTCCTCCGCCTGTTGAACCGCCCAACGCTGAAAAGCTGGCGCCTCAGACAGGTAGTGCAAAAATGTATCCACCTGAAAAAATGTATACAGGGGAAAAAATGACCCTGGATTTTTCAGACGCGGATATTAGAAATATTCTAAAGTTAATTGGAGAGATTAGCAAATTGAATATTGTATGGGGGCCAGAAGTAAAGGGTACGGTCTCCATGAGACTAAAAAATGTACCCTGGGATCAGGCGTTGGATCTGGTATTGGAGACAAACGACCTTGGCATGAGAAGAGAAGGAAATATCATCTGGGTTACTACAAAGGATAAAATTTTAAATTTAAAAAAGGAAGAGGAAGAAGAACTAAAGGCAGAGCAAGAGAGAATAAAGGCATTAAAGGACGCGCAAAAAGAGGCTAAGTTAGAAGAGCCCCTTGTCTCCGACTATATTCCTGTCAATTTTGCAGAGGCAAAGGAGCTTGAAAAGAAAATCGATTTAACAAAAAGGGGTAAAAAGAGTG
>JAGYMO010000160.1 GCA_018400255.1 Deltaproteobacteria bacterium | reverse complement strand
TAGCTCAGTTGGTAGAGTACAAGCTTCCCAAGCTTGGTGTCGCGGGTTCGAACCCCGTTACCCGCTCTGTATTTTAGGTAAAGTTCTGTTCCCTTTTTGAGGTAATAGTAGAGGATTATTGTTACTTTGAATAGTGGATACATTAAATTAAACAAAATTTGTGTGAAACTATGGGGAGCGGGCTTTTATGCCCGCTTTTGTATTCAGAAGATTCTGTTATACATAGAGAAAGCGGGGTCTTTTTGCAGATGCCTGAAGAGAGTGGAATTATAAATGAAATTTTTGAATTGGCGGAAAGTCTTCTCCATGAGACTATAATGGAGGTAGTGGATGTTGAATTTCTACTCGAACGGGGGAGATGGTTATTGAGGCTTTATATTGATAAAGAGGGGGGCGTTACATTAGACGATTGCGCATTAGTTAGCAGAGAGCTTGGAGATTTAATTGAGGCAAAAAATATTATTAATTATTCTTATGTACTTGAGGTTTCCTCGCCGGGGCTTAATAGGCCTTTAAAAAAGGAAAAAGATTTTACGCGCTCAGTAGGCAAGATGGTAGCCTTAACTATGTTTAAGCCTATTAACAACAGGAAGAGCTTTACCGGTAGAGTTACTGGTGTGAGAGAAGGTGTTGTGAGCCTTTTGCTCGATGATAAAACATTGGCGGATTTGCCTCTAAAAGATATAAATAAAGCAAGACTAAAATATGAATTCAAGCATTGATATTTTAGTGAGGAATAGAAGATGATTACAGATTTATTAAGGAGTATTGATCAGATTAGCAGGGATAAGGGTATTAACTCTCAGATCCTAATAGAGGGCCTGGAAGAGGCAGTCCGTTCTGCTGTTAAAAGGAAGTTTGGACCTGATTATGAATTAGAGGTGAATTTTAACAGAGAACTAGGTGAAATTGAAGTCTTCGAATTTAAGGAAGTAGTGGAAAAGGTTGAAGACGAAAGATTTCAAATAGCATTAAAGGATGCCAAAAAATTAGACCCTGAGGCTGAGATTGGAGATAGCCTTGGCTCAAAAATGGATATAGATGTATTGGGTAGAATAGCAGCGCAATCAGCAAAACAGGTTATAATGCAGAGATTAAGAGAGGCAGAAAGAGATGCTGTTTATGAAGATTTTAAGGATAGAAGAGGGGAAGTAGTAAATGGCATAGTTCAACGCTTTGAGAAGGGTGCAATAATTGTAAATTTGGGCAGGGAAGAGGCCGAATTGCCAGTCAAGGAACAAATACCTCAAGAGACCTATACACAGGGTGACAGGATAAGGGCCTATATATATGATGTGAAACAATTTAGTAGAGGTCCCCAGATAATGCTGTCAAGAACTCATCCCAATTTTTTAGCCGCCCTTTTTGAAAATGAAGTTCCAGAGATATCTGATGGAATTGTGACAATAAAACAGGTAGCACGGGAGCCTGGAAGTAGGTCTAAGATTGCCGTTTTTTCCAAGGATAAAGAAATAGATCCAGTAGGTGCCTGTGTAGGCATGAAGGGATCAAGGGTACAGGCAATAGTCCAAGAGCTTAGAGGTGAGAAGATTGATATTGTTACGTGGGTAACAGATCCGGCTAAATTTGTATGTAATGCTTTAGCCCCCGCTGAGATATTGAGGGTAATAGTTGATGAAGAAAAAAAGGTTATGGAGGTTGTTGTTCCCGATGATCAGCTTTCCCTTGCTATCGGCAAAAAAGGCCAAAACGTCAGACTTGCCTCTAGGCTTTCAAATTGGAAGCTTGATGTAACAAGTGACTCGGAATATCAGAAGGCGCTGGAAGAAGGGCATAAGTCACTACTTGAGCTTCCAGGTATTGGTGAAAAATTTGCCAAGTCTTTTTTTGATATGGGATTTAGCTCTGTGAGTGATATAGCAAAGGCTAAGATAGACGATATAGCAAGCATAAAGGGTATTAGCGAGAATAAGGCTGAAGAGTTGATTCAGGGAGCGATTATGTATATGGAATCAATAGGGAAAGATAACGATAAAAGCCAAGATGAAGAAAAGGAAGATACTCTTTCTGGAGGATTACATGAGTAGAGTTAGGATATATGAGTTAGCGAAAGATCTCAATATGGATTCCAATGAAATAGTTGAGAGACTGCAAGGCGCAGGTTTTCCCGTTAATAATAGTTTAAGCTCTCTTGATAATGATGATTTAGCCCGCGCCAAGGATTGTCTTTTTGGCGTAAAAAACGAAATTTTAGAGGAAAAAAGGATAAGGCCTACAGTTATACGCAGAAGGAAGAAAATCTTAGCTAACAAACCAGAAGAGCAAATTCAGGAAGAAGCGGAGAAAGAAGAGAAACCCGAGCCTGTTATTGAGAAGGTTGCTGAGAAAGAGTTACGACGCCGAGAGGAGGAAACAGAAGAGACCCCAAAGAAGGAGGATGAGGAGGTATTACAAGAGGAGCCAACTTCTGAAGAGTTACTTGAAACAAAATCAAGGGAGATTAAGGGGAAACCTAAAAAAAAGAAGAAAGAAAAGCCTAAATTTACCCCTGCCAGGATTGTAAAAAAAGCGCCTGTTCAGCCAGAGGAACCAAAGATAGAAGTGCCTGTGGAAAAGAAGATCAAACCAGCCGATATTTCATCACTTGCAGAGGCCTTTCAAAAAGGTGAGGATAAGAAAAAGAAAAAAAAGGACAGCAAAGAATTGACCTCTCATAAAGATTTTAGCAGAAGAAGAAGAGAGGTTTTTGAGAGAGTGGACTTATACGGAGATGTTGAGACGGGGTTTTCAGGCAAGAAAAAGTTTAAAAAGAAAGATAAGTTTGAGAAAAAGAAATTTTCACATACAGAGATAACTACACCAAAGGCTATAAAAAGACGAATAAAAGTTCCAGATGTTGTGACTGCAGGCGAGCTTGCCAAGAAAATGGGCGTGAAGTCATCGGCATTAATGAAAAAATTACTAGAACTGGATGCAAAATTAGGGATTAATGATCCAATTGATTTTGATGCTGCATCTTTAATAGCAAATGATTTTGAATATGAATTGGAACATGCATCACTTGGAGAGGAAGAGATTTTATCTGAAGATACTGCAGATAAGGAGGAAGATCTTAAGCCTAGACCGCCGGTAATAACTATTATGGGACATGTAGATCATGGAAAAACATCGCTTCTTGATTATATAAGGAAATCTAAGGTCATAGAAAATGAGGCTGGTGGAATAACCCAACATATCGGGGCGTATTATGTAAAAACCTCTCGTGGAAATATTGTATTCCTTGATACTCCAGGCCATGAAGCATTTACAGCAATGAGATCCCGTGGGGCAAAGGTCACGGACCTTATTGTTTTAGTTGTCGCGGCAGATGATGGTGTAAAAGACCAGACTGTAGAGGCCATAAATCATGCTAAGGCAGCCGGTGTTCCAATAATTGTAGCCGTTAATAAGATTGATAAGCCGGGTACCGATACTGAGAAGGTAACAAGGGAGTTAGCAAAGTATGATGTTCTGGTGGAGAATTGGGGTGGTGAAACCCTTCTTGCTGCAGTATCGGCAAAGACAGGGCAAGGAGTAGAGGAATTATTAGACAGTATAATACTTCAGGCAGAACTTTTAGAGTTAAAGGCCAATTATAAAAAAAGGGCCAGAGGGATTGTTATAGAGGCGAGACTAGATAAAAGTAGAGGGCCTGTTATGACCGTGCTTATTAGAGACGGAGCTCTGCACGCGGGAGATTTTTTTGTATGCGGGAAAAATGTTGGCAAAGTCCGTGCCATGTTTAATGATAGGGGTAAGAAGATAAAAGAGGCATTTCCGTCAATGCCAGTTGAAATTTATGGAATTTCTGATGTGCCAAGGGCTGGGGATGATTTTATAGTATTATCAAATGAAAAGAAGGCTAAATTGATTGCTGAAAACAGGAGGGATAAATCTCAGCCTGGGATGCTAACAAAAAAGGATTCCGTAAGCCTGGATAATCTTTTTGAAAAGATTAGAGAGGGGGAAACAAAAGAGCTGAATATTATAGTTAAGGCAGATGTACAGGGATCTTTAGAGGCTTTGGTAGATTCTTTGGTTAAGCAAAGCACTAAGGAGGTTAAATTAAAGGTTATTCATGGTGCAACCGGAGCTGTTACAGAAAGTGATGTAATGTTGGCCAATGCATCGAACGCTATAGTAATATGTTTTAACCTCAGAGTAAATCCTGCTGTACAGGAAATAGCAAAGAAGGAATCTGTGGATATAAAATCCTATAATGTAATTTATAAGGTAATAGAGGATATTAGGCTTGCCATGACTGGGCTTCTTGAGCCGGTATATACTGAAAATGTCATTGGCCATGTAGATATTAAAGAAATATTTCATGTATCCAAGGTTGGCACTATTGCTGGTTGCTATGTATCTGATGGTAAAATAGAAAGAGATGCCAATGTACGCTTATTAAGAGACGATGCCGTAATATTTAATGGTAAGATTAGCTCATTAAAACGCTTTAAAGATGATGCTAAGGATGTTTCCGCAGGACTTGAATGTGGTGTTGGACTTCAGAATTATAATGATATGAAGCCCGGGGACATATTGGAGGTATATAAATTAGAGGAAGAAAAAGCGGAGCTTTAATTTGGTAGTTGGTATTCTTAAATTTGCCTTACGGATTTCTGATGCGCAATCTCTTAAAGAAAAGAGAAAAGTTGTAAAAAGTTTAATTGCAAGAATAAAAAACAAATTTAATGTCTCTATTGCAGAGGTTGGGTCCAATGAAAAATGGCAAATAGCGGAATTGGGAATTTGTGCGGCAGGGAATGATAGACGATTTATCAATTCTACTATTGATAATATTCTCTCTTACTTAGATTCAATCTATATAGGTGAAATTATAAATTCTACTATAGAAATAATAAATATTTAAAAATGCATTTACCCCCACCGCAGAAAGCCACGGCTTTAGCCGTGGATGAATGCGCCTA
>JAGYMO010000159.1 GCA_018400255.1 Deltaproteobacteria bacterium | reverse complement strand
AGTCATGGGATAATAACTAAGCATCAAGGAACAATCTCGGTTGAAAGCAAGGTCGGGGTAGGCACAACCTTCAAAATTAAACTACCAGGAAAAACTCAATAAAATTTTTTAAAGTCGGCATGGGTTTTGCCGATTCTATCGTCTTTTTTTATCGAGGCCCTTTGATATATTTTTACCACCAAAATAATGCCGATCATTTTATTTCATTGCTATGCTTCTATTATAACGTTTTCTCATATCATATTATTTTAGTATCCCGAATACATATTTCTTTCATAGCGAACCGTAGGAGGACATTTGTATTCACAAGGGGGTTGTTTTTTTGCAAGGAGTTCATATGGTCAGAATATGTAAGACATCAGGCTTATTGTCCATGTTTTTAGCGTTATGCATATATGGATTCGCACAAGATCAGGCCACAGGTGCCCCCAAAATAGTGCTGGACATGCTAGTTTACGATTTTAACGAGGTTAAACAAGGACAGGTAGTACGTTATGATTTTATAGTGCATAATCAGGGCGATGCTGTTCTCGAAATAAGAAGTGTAAAACCTGATTGAGGTTGCAGCGCAGCCTATTTTGACAGGCATATTCCTCCGGGGGGAGAGGGAAAAATCACATTGAAATTACAAACCAGTATATCTCAGGGTGCTATATCTAAAAGCGCCAGAGTATCAACAAACGACCCGGCACAGCCTCATGTGGTTATCGGAATAAAGGGGAAGGTTCGGGCACCTATTCATGTAAGCCCAAGGGTTGTAAGACTCGAAGGCGTTGAAGGAGATGACATAAGACAGATTATATATATACGTGGAGAAAGGGAAGAGCCCTTAGTTGTTAAAATCTCATTAAATTCTATTCCAGATAAAATTGATTTAGAGTTAAAAAAAGAACAAAATAATAAGTATGAGTTGAGGCTTAAAAATAAGGTTGAAAAGGAGACAAGCTATTTAGGGAAAATTAAACTCAAAACTAATTATTTGGATAAACCAGAAATACTATTACATGTTGTGGGCCATGTTAGATCTACTATATCCGTAAAACCAAGGGTCTTGATTTTTAATCCATTATCAGAAAAACATATACATAGGCTTGAGAAGGTGAAAAGGCCTGCTCGGTCGCTTTTTGTATTTTTAGAAAAAGGCAATAACCTTACTATAGAAAGAGTTGATCTTCAAGAATCCTTATTTAAGGTGGATATAAACGAGATAGAGAAGGGAAAGAGGTTTGAATTGTTAATAGAACCCATTTTAGAAAAATTGAAAAAGGGTTTAAATACTGATTATCTAAAGATATTTATTCAAACTGAGAAGCCGAGGGTTGTGCTCGTGCCCATCCGCATCACAGTTACGTAATGTTCTGGGCCGAAATAATAGCTCAAGGTTTAAAGGTAAATAATTGTGGCCAAAAATGGCTGAATATAGTCCTATTAGATTTTAATGTATTGCTTTAGAGCATGAGATAGGCTAAAAATGACCTTTAAGCGACTATACGTTAGTATGCAAAAAATGATAGTAATTGGAGACACCTCATGATTTCCAGAAAAAAAAGCGAGGAGAGGAAAGACATTATTAATGAATTCAGCCAAAATTCGCTGCAGGAAAAAGAGTGTGAGCAAATGCTAAATCTGCTGTTTGACATCTCAAAAATTGTATGTTCTTTTAGCCACTTGCAGGACGTACTAAATGCAATTGTCAATTTACTTATGGATGAATTTGCACTTGATGCATGTTCGATCCGCATGTTAGATGATGATGGAAATTTAAGGATAAAGAGTCAAAAAGGTTTAAGTAAAAGATTTGTAGAAACTGCAACACGGAGACCCACAGCAGATAGCTATTCAGGAGAGTGTTTTCTTACTGGTAAGATTTCAATTGTAAATGATATTAAAGAAATTGACAAGCCCATATCAACCACTTTGCTTGTTGGTGAGGATGTAAAGTCTTTTGCTGTTACGCCTATAAAGGTAGAAGGAGAATCTATTGGCGTCCTTGTTGCTTCCTCGAAGAAACGCAATTATTTTCATAAACGTTTCAACGATGTAATATATATTATTGCTAATCAGATAGGCATTGCTATTAAAATGTCCAAGTTGTACGAGGAGATTTACAATTTCAGTAAGGTTCTGGAAAAAAAGGTTGAATCCAGAACAAAGGAGCTGAAAGAGAAAAGTAAGCGCCTGGCTAAGGCAGAAAAGATTGCAGCGATGGTGAAGTTAGTTAATCGGATAGCGGATGACTGTAGAAACCCACTTACCGTAGTTGGTGGTTTTGCAAGGAGACTTTATGAAAAAACACCTGATAGTGATCCCGACAAAAAATACCTAAAAATGATTGTAGATGAGGTGAAAATTTTAGAGGACAATATTTCAAGAATTATTATGTATCGTGGAAAGGATGTTTTATAAGGATTTTAAACCCAGATTATGCAGTAGCCACCTACTGCGGCCTGAAAAACCT
>JAGYMO010000158.1 GCA_018400255.1 Deltaproteobacteria bacterium | reverse complement strand
ACGTTTCCTTTGGTAAGAATCCTTATTCATTAAATATCTTTATAACATAATTAATGCTGTTTAGTTTATATGTTATTGATTTTTTAAAAATAGACAATGAGATTTTTAACGCAGCTTCAAGGCAAGGGGGAATATTTCAACGAAGTGAAACTCAAGTTTTGTATAGAGTAATTCTATTCTAAATGAAAAGATTATAGAAATAAACAATTTGACTTTACATCTCCTTATCTTATAAATCCTGAAGGTCTTTGCGCGTTTCATAAATGGGATACATTATCCACGATTGTATCTACGCTTAATCACATTATTAATTATAGAGGAAACAACTTATGGCTGAAGAGACGTTTCAATTTGGACCGGAATTTATGGGAGGTGGTTGAGGGACAAAGCTGGGTCCGGGTGACCTAAAAGAGGTCCTGAAAGGATTAAGCACTATCACTGATCCGAATCTTCTCGCAGGTATGGACGATGATGCGGCAGTCTACAAACTAAGAGAGGACCTCGCAGTTATTGCAACCGTTGATTACTTCACTCCCATTGTTAAGGAGGCCTATATGTATGGACAGATTGCAGCTGCTAATGCCTTAAGTGATGTCTATGCCATGGGAGGAAGACCGATTACCGCCATGAATTTGGTGTGTTTCCCTGCGGGATCTATGGATCTGTCTATGCTTGCGGAGGTATTGAGAGGTGGTGCTGATAAATTAAAAGAGGCTCATGTAGCACTTGTAGGAGGCCATTCTGTCATTGATCCAACGGAGATTAAATATGGTCTCTCGGTTACCGGGATAATCGATCCTCGAAGGATATTATCCAAAGGCCATCTAAAAGTAGGGGATAGACTTATTCTGACCAAGGCCTTGGGCTGCGGGATAATAAATAATGCCCTGAAAGGAGGTTTGGTGGATGAGGCGACCCAGTCTGAGGTTTCCCTGAGCATGGCTACCTTGAATAAAGCAGCCTCTGAGATTGCTTTAGAGGTCGGGGTTCGTGTTTGTACTGATATAACCGGTTTTGGTGTTGCAGGTCATCTCCTGGAGATGATTGAACAGACCGAAGAAGATGTAGGTATAGAAATTAATTCCTCTTCACTCCCCCTTTTTCCCAGGGTAGAAGAATTCACGAAGATGGGGCTCATTCCGCCAGGCGATCAGCGTAACAGGAAGTACCGCGAAGGGCTGGTGGATTTCTCAAAAACTGTGCGTGATTGGAAGCAATGGATCGTATTTGATGCCCAGACATCGGGGGGCCTGGTGCTTGCTTTATCTCCTGACAAAGCGGACGAGGCTCTCAAAAAACTGCATCAGCAAGGGGTGGATAAAGCAACCATTATAGGGGAGGTGGTTTCAGGACCGAAAAGGAGGATTATGGTTAGATAATGAATATCTACGGGAAAGAATTGTATATGAATACTTGAGTTGATGCAGTATGAACGCACAAGTATGGGCAGGATTAACATGATTGTTGAAAAGGCGATTGCAATGAGCGCTTTACAAAGAAACAAAGGATTTCATCTGCCATGGTAAGATTGTGGCCTTGGCAACTGCATCCAGTAAAGGCGTCCCAAATGTTGTTCCCGTGCAGCAATGCTGGTGGTATGATGATAGTACAATGGTTATAGGTGATTTCTTTATGAATAAGACAAAGGCTAATGTGCAAGAGAACCGATATACATCCTTTACGGTCTGGGAAAATGACCCCCGAGAAGGATGCAAATACAAAGGCCTTGCAGTGGCACAAAGCTACATAGGCATTTTGTAGCTGTTGTTATTCACCTAAGATACAGTGGATTAGAAAATATCCAGGGTCTCCAGCCGAATAGTGATGCCTTTTTATATACCTCCGCCCTGTAGACCCCTTTGTCATATATTCTTTTTGATAATTGGTTGCCGTATGACTGGCTAAAAACATCACCGTCTTTTATGATTTTTATAAAGCAATAGGCTGGTAATCTGACTGAGATTACTCCGGGGGAAAATTTATCTTCACCCCCCATCCCAATTATTTTTTTGCCTTTATCTGTTTGAAAATAAAACCTGAATCCTTTTGCAGGGTAAAGACCATCATGGGCAACAAAGCAGCTCCCCCTAATTAATGAATCATAGATTATAGCCTTATCAGTCTTCTTGTCCCCTGTTATGGGAGAATGTGTTAAGATATGTGTGTTTATAGTTCCCAATAGATAATCGTATGAAAGGGGTTTCACTCTTAGAAATCCTATTTTAACACTGGACGCATGAGCATCTGAACCCCCTATGGCAGCTACATTCCTTTTTAAACATAACTCATCCCATGTGCCCAAAGTCTTTTTACTTGGTCCTTTAAGGGTATATTTCTTAAAGAGGAGATGAAATATCCCATGCCATAATGTCTTTACATTTTCCTTCCACCTTGAGGTAAAGTTCCAGATGCATATTCCCGTATATCCCTTAACCGACCAATCGTTCCATGTATACGCCTTGCCATTATCCAAAAAAGGCATCCCTTTTTCAAACGGATGGGCCAGAAATCCAAAGCCACCCTGGCGATTTACCTTATCTATAACCCCTTGAGGCGACAAATTTTTATCATCTACCTGTCTTTTGATATTGAACGCAAGGTAATGGTGAAATCGGTAACCAATCTCAGAGCCCACCAAAACAAGTACACCTTTATGGTATCCCTCATCTTCACGGTGGAGTTTTGTAAGATATGAATGGTCGTTTAATATTATAAAATCAAGGCCAACGTTTCTTGCGGCCTTAACGACATCTTCTACAGTACCACCCCCATCAGAGTATAATGTGTGTATGTGAAGATTGCCGATGTATTCCAGATATTGATCCCTTTGCATTTATCCCTCGTAGTTTGTTATGGCCTTCATTCCCGCGGACATTGATTTTTTCACTGTTAGTATAGTAAAAAGTATAACAAAGATAAAGGAACACACAATCCAGATCAATTGCAAATCACTGATGGATTCTCCTTTAAAACGCGCCTTAAGTATCGAATATACTGGTCCTGCCTCAACCACAACAGTTATGGCAATAAAGATGAAGCTAGCCACCATATAGATAAACCCTCCATAGCTGGTAGCTATATTAGCAATATTTTCGTGTTCAAAATTTGGGTATATAGATCCGAGGCCAACGCCTAACGCTACAATCCCAAAAACCATGAAAAAGATTGTTGTAGAAGATAAGATCATCATAAAACCAGACACTCTTAAAAGATAATTAGAGTAAACTATCAGTATTTCAGAAATAATGGCCAGGGGAATTAGGTAGGCAAAGAATTTGCACCATAAAAAGCGTTTTAACGAAAGTGGCGAGGAAAGGATGATCCAAAAGGCCTTTCCCTCAGAGCTTATCGATGGGAATACGAATCTCACAGACAGGGCTGATATAACAAATCCAGCCATACCTATATTGAGGAAAGACAGTGCGTTTTGCAGGTATATGGATTTAATCGGGCTCTTCTCTAAGGGTAATACACTAAAATTATAAAGGTAAACTATTATCAGGGCAGCCAGGAGCAACAATTGGGTCCACTGGGTATTATCGCGAAAAAAGGTATATGCTTCCTTTGAAATCAGAGACTTATTGTTCGGGGCCAAGGGTTTCGTTATAACAGAAACAATGGTTTCAAGTATCTTCTTTCCTGATGAGCTTCGCCTTCTTGATTCTAGGGACTTTGAAAATCCATCAAAATATATATAACCTGCAAGCCATGTATTTATTATTATCATTGAAAGCGCTGTACTCCAAAGAAGAAGATGGTTAAATATGTGTGATGTTTGACTTTTAATTAGGCTTGCCCACAGAAGACTTGTGGCCCAGTAACTTGGCAAATAGCGTGAGTCAGGCGTTTTTAGCTCCGTTAAATATTGGGCAATACTTGTAAATACCTCTGGATTTACTAATTTTTCAGGCCTTAAAAACCTAAAAAGCAGATAAAGCATAATTATCAGAATAATGGAGATAAACATTACTATATTGCCGGCCCTTTGCGCTGGTAAAAACCTTACTAAAATCATTACAAACATTATGCCAAGACTCGCGCTAATTAGAATAAGGGGAATGAATACGTTAAGCACATTCAGGTAGTAATTGATTCCTGCATGATATACAAGACCATAAGCCATCAACACTGGGGCTCCGAAAATTACAGGCATCCAGGTGCTATCCATTAAAGTGTAAAAGGAGCGACTAAAAAATATCTCGATTATTGTTGCAGGAGAGGAGTGACATAGCTCTAAATCCCGGGAAAGATAGAGATTAGAAAGGGCGGTTATGATATTGCTGAAAATTAAGATGGAGAAAAGCATTAAAATAACCATACCAAGGACTCGTTTAGCAAGGATATATCCAATTAGTTCCTGGGATGAGAAATATATAAGAAGTCTATAAAAAAGGAGAAAAAGGGCTAACCAGAGCATAATACCTGCAATAATTAAGATCAGTGATTTTATCTTCCTATGAGCCTTATTCCCTTTAATTTCATTTACAAATCCAAAAAATCTTGGAGCAATGAGTATCTTAAATACCCTCACTATCCTTATCACCTTTTGTTAATCTAAGAAATATTGATTCTAGATTTCCCTCTGTGCGTGTTTGATGCTTTAGATCCTCATACGTACCGCAGGCTAAAATACGGCCTTTATCTACAATAGCTATAAGCCCACAAATTTCCTGGGCCAATGAAAGGGTGTGTGTTGACATAAAGACTGTGTCACCTTTTTTAGTCCTATCTAAAAAGATTTCTTTTACCAGTTTAGCACCACTTGGATCAAGACCAACCATGGGTTCATCAACTATAATTACCTTAGGGTCATGCATAATAGCCGAAGCAATGATTAGCCTTTGTTTCATGCCGTGGGAGTAAGATTCAATAAGTTCATCTGCCCAGTCAGTTAATTCAAAAATATTTAGCAGGTCAACGATTTTTTTATCTATAGCATTAGCCGCTATTCCATAAAGGCCGGCCTTGAATTTGAGAAACTCGACACCACTTAGTTTCTCATATAGGAAAGGCCTATCAGGGATAAACCCAAGGGACATCTTTATTCTTGTCGCCTCTTTTAGCATATCCATATTATTAATAAATATATTACCTTTCGTGGGCTTTAACACGCCTACCATCATTTTTATGGTAGTTGTTTTTCCAGCCCCATTGGGACCTATGAATCCAAAGACACTACCCGGAGGAACACTAAGATTAATGTTATCTACAGCTGGTATACCATGAAAGGTCTTTGTGAGATTTTCAAATTTTATCATCTATAGTCTAAAATTTTAAATTTTAAAGAATTGATAGTACCTGCAATCAGGACCTGTTTTTCAATGCCGCCGGTTATTAGTTTAATATGTGTGGCATCGACCGGCATCTGTTTAAAAACTGCGTCCATAGTGATCCATCCGTTTGTATAGGCCTCATTCCAGGCATGATAATAGAATCTTTCATTATTATACATTAATCCTGTAGCTATACGGCTTGGAATGCCAACCGCCCTCAGCAGGGCCGTCATGAGAGCGGCATGCTCATTACAGTCTCCCTTCCTGCTTATTAGGGTTTGTTTTGCATCCGGGATAGATACTATGGGAGTCTTTTCTATATTCTCAAAAACCCACTCCATTATCATTCTCGCGGCAATCTCAGGATTAATAGCATTTTTAACAATTTCTTGAGACAGCGTTTTGATCTCTGAGTCTTTAGATTGAATAAATATTTCTGGCTCCAAATAATTTAACAATTCAATATCATTGCCATTGTAAGGAATGGTATATGAGGAGCTAAGTGGCGTTTGTTCTTTGTATATTTCGAGGATATTATTATTAAGTTTTTGCCTTATGCCTTCCGAGGCCAGCATCAAAGGGGCGTTATCAAACTGCAATTTTAAATATGATACGTCTCTTGGTCCTTGTATCTTATTTTCCACGTTGATGGCTGAAAGATCATAAAAGTCGATTTTTCCTACATGATCTAAATTAGCCTTTGCCTTTTCAGGATTTGATTTTACAAGGCTAAACCCCATAAATCCTGTCTCTTTCAGGGGCGTTCCCTTTTTATCAATCCAAAATACCAAAGGAGATCCTAAATAGCTCATCTCCAACCGAAAGGCATCATACGATATGTCACCAATCTTTACCATTTCCCTCTTTGCCACCTTGATATCGTAAGTATTAGTTGTCATGGTTAGGGGATCAAATACATTGAGGGCGTAGGAATTATTAACCCTTAAACCAAGGGAGCCGAGTGAGTAACTCAAGCCCGAAGCAATCATAGGTTTTGATGGTAATGTAATTAGCCTCGTCTCTCTGTCTTCCCCCTTTCCGATTAATAGGTGCAGGTTTTTATCTGTAATTTTCCCGGACACCATCAAATCCATGGAATCAGCTACGATGTAGTATTCAAATTCATTTAAAAGAAAGTTTTTGTCTACCTGGGCGCTTGTATTGCTGATAATTTTTTTTCTTGAGCCCATTAAATCAACAAAAAGAAGTATTTTTTCATTCACCTCAAAGCCATTGTTAATTTTCCTGACCTTGGTAACAGAATAGCCAACCTTGTTTTCGTTTAAGAGAATATCCATCCAATGTTCTGAACTTTTTTCAGAGTTGCTTTGGCTATAAATATCATGGGTATTTACAGGCTCTGGCTTATAATGTTCTCTTTTCACCAAGAGAAACAGGGTAAACAGCCAGATAATGATTATTAATATCCCAGATGTATTAAAAATTACAGATCTTCTCATTATTCCCTTAGGTAATTTTTATTGGTATAAGCGATATTTGTGTAAAAATGATGATCTTGAGAATACCTGTGCGAGTTTATAATAGCATAAGAATTAAATTTTTCTAGCCTTCTAAAAAACTTAGTTTGTAAGTGATGTAGGCTGCTGGAAGAGATTTTTAAGGCCTTTAGCCTTTTCTATATGCTTCAGGAATGTAATTCTAACAAATTTAAATATAAGCCAGCGTTGCCAGTATATAAGAGAGAGGCTAATTTTTTTCCGAACAGCACCGATACACTTAGTCTTAGCATATATATTTTATCTATGCTTTTTATTCTTTAAAAAGAGAGTTTTGCTCAACCATATAGATTGAGGAATGGACTTTATGGAGCGCGATTTTAAACCCAGATTATGCAGTAGCCACCTACTGCGGCCTGAAAAACCT
>JAGYMO010000157.1 GCA_018400255.1 Deltaproteobacteria bacterium | reverse complement strand
CCCATGGCATCGGTGACGCGGATGGTGCGGCCGAGTCGATCACGGTCATACTGAACAGGCGGCGTGTTGTCGGAGTAGGTGACGGAAGCCAGATCGTCGGCGGCGTCATATGCATAGTCGATCGTGATTCCGCGCGCCCGGATCTTGCGCTTGAGCAAGCCGCCACCGGTGTACGCATACTCCTCCCCTGCCCCGTCAGGATACATCTTGGCCAGAAGCCAGCCGCGCCTGGGGTCATAGAGCCAGGAGGTGACGTCGGCCGGTCCGCTCATCCCGTTGCGGTAGGTCGACAGGGTGGCGAGACGTCCCTGATCGGTATAGGTGTACCGGGTGGGATAGACGCGTGCGCCGTGCCGGGCCATCACCTCTCCACGCGCGTTGCCTTTTAAAGCCAAGTTCCCTTGTCCATTCAGCTATTGTTTGCTTTTTGCCATTATATTCCAAAAATTTATTATTTCTCTTATTGCTGCCTTGTTCTTTTCTCGTAGCCCATCTGCAATTTCCTGGTTCATAGTTCCCTTCATTGTCAATTCTATCTAAGCTTTTTCCCTCTGGTCTGTCGCCCATATCAGCATGGAAATTCTCGAAAATTAACCACCTATCGCAAATCTTTATGCCTCGACCCCCATATCTATTAAAAGCTACATTTTTTTTATAAAGACATCGTGATTTCATAGATTTCCAAGAAAAATAGGTATTGGTTTCTGACATGCCGTGACCATTTTTCACTTCCATCCCTAAGTGCCTTATTTTTTTCATAGTCTCAGTTGACTTCTCTTTTAATAGGCACCCACAGGATTTTGTTAAACCAGATTTTATGCTGTATAAATTAACTTCCTTCCTATTTCCACATTTGCATTTACACAAAACTCTTCTGCAAACATTCCCGCTTTTGAAGATTCGAGGTTTAACTTCTTTAATAATTGTCAATCTACCATACTTATCCCCATTTTTTACTTCTATCTTTTTTCCCATTTTTTTGTAAAATAAAAGGCGAACCGCATTGCAAGAAGTTCGCCATCTATTTTTGCAATGCTAATTATTATGTCTTTATTTTAGACGAACTTCATTTATTTGTCAAGGTTAATATTTCTTGTGGTCAGTCGGTATTCCCTTACCCTCGGTAGCGTCTAGCTCGTCTTCATAGGTAGGCAGGTCAAGCTGTTTATCAAGAGTTTTATGGTAGTTAGATTTGTTAAGATTACATTCATCAGCGTCCTTAGAAGTTTTACAAGTAAAGCAGTAATAAGGTTTGCCTGGGAATTTACTCTCTTGGACCTGGTTGTTACAAGTCTTACAAGTCCCGACAGTAGCAGGGGCTGAAT
The DNA here is from genome assembly GCA_018400255.1 of Deltaproteobacteria bacterium. GTDB lineage: Bacteria > Desulfobacterota > DSM-4660 > Desulfatiglandales > B25-G16 > M55B121. Next base: position 759 of record JAGYMO010000157.1, on the reverse strand, counting down.
TATCAAACTTTCCAGCTGATTTATTACCATCGTCGTCTTCTTCCTCCAACCCAAACATACAAGTCAATGAGTATCTTCGCATATAAGTTATTGCTCCACCTAGTTTTTGAGGGTCGCTGAAGTCTTTAGAAACTAACTCAACTTCACCTTGAATTTTCATATCAGTATGGTCGTGAATTATCTCAGTTCTTAGAAGATTTTTCCCGTCTTTATAAACAGGGCATTGAATGAAAATAAAGTTATGTTTCTGGCATTTCTCTTTTAGCATTGGTAGAATTTGCTTTAAGGGAACGAACTTTGATTTAAAGAAAGGATTGTCCTCGGTTTTAACTAGCTTTTCTAAGTCAGCAGTTAAAGCAGTCCAGTCTTGAAAAAAAGTTGCGGGTTGTTTATTGTTGGTAGCCATTGTTTTGTTGATTAGGTTGATTATTTTGTTGAGGTTTCCAGCTGTCATTTTCCATATAAAGCGTTCCTTTTTTGCTGGTTTTAATATCAAAGTTTACATTACCGTCTTTGGCTATTCTGTTAAGCTCTTGAACTGGTATCCAAACCTTGATTATTTTTCCTCCGTTTGAGAATACTTTTTCCTTAGCAGTTCCTTTTACGAAATCTTTTTCTGGTAATTGATTTTGTTGATTCATTGTTTTTTGATTAAAAATATATACATCACTAATGCTCCAATTAGAGTCACCATGGGAATTATTAAGCTATCCATAATATTTCAAAAATAAATTCTTAATTTTTCTTCCTGTTGTTTCG
>JAGYMO010000156.1 GCA_018400255.1 Deltaproteobacteria bacterium | reverse complement strand
CAAATGGCGCATTTAATAACATCCAGGAACAATTTTTTCAGAGTCTAAAAGGAGAAATAAGAGGCAGCCCCTGATTGCCTTCTCCTTTTTTAACAATAGCCTATATAATTCTTGACAGCATTTACCTGTTTTTACTATTTTTTTGTTGGCTCATCCATCAGCAAGCTTCCCATTGAGGAGATAGCACGTGGCATGTAGCCGTTTTTTTAGTTGATGTGGGGATGCTTATGCTTGTCACCTTTGTTCCATGGGCAACGCCGGCCCTTCCAATTCATTTTGGGATAAAATCGAAACTTGATTGTATTATTTGAGAAAATTATATGAAAAAATATCGCTTATTAGAAGGTGCTTATGATATTCATGTTCATGGCTCACCGGATGTAATTCCAAGGGCTATGGGTATAATCCAGCTTGCAAGGGCAGCATCTGAACAAAAAATGGATGGGCTGCTGATTAAAGATCACACTACTTCAACTGCAGGCCGTGTTTATGTGCTAAACCATTTGTTAAAAGGGTCATGCCGTTTTTATAGTTCCCTTGCACTTAATGCGCCTGTTGGTTTTGTCAACCCAACTGCAGTTGAATCTGCATTAAGATCTGGAACCGATGTCGTCTATTTTCCAACATACGGGGCGGAAAATCATATTAAAAAATGGGGGTTAGGAAAGCCTCCCACCGCATTTCCCGTGCCTAATGACAATAAAATTGGATTTAACCTTTTTGATGAGACGGGTGAAACAAAAAACAATTTAAAGGCTGTTCTCCAAATGATTGCAGAATACGATGCGGTCCTGGGAACCGGTCATCTTTCACCTATCGAGTCTCTGGAATTAATCAAGCAGGCCATAGAAAACGGTGTAAAAAGGATTGTTGTAACTCACGCATCAGAATCTGTTGTTGATATGGAGCCTGACCAACAAAAAGAGGCCGTCAGCATGGGCGCCAGGATAGAACACTGCTTCTTTGCCGTTACAGACAGTTGTCCGAATAAAATTGCACTCGAAAACATAAAGGAACAAATCCGTTACGTTGGGCTATCTTCATCTATCCTGTCTACTGATTTCGGTCAGGTTCAAAATGGCTCTCCTATTGAAGGATTTTCATATTATCTGGAGAAAATGCAGGCCCTTGGTTTTTCAGAGGATGAACTTCATATCATGATTCATGATAATCCCAAAAAATTGGTAGATAGAAGAAAGAATCAGCCAAACAAGTAAGGTATTAAAATGCATGAGATTATAGCTGAAACAGTCCCTTATGTTAATATTGATAAGGTTCGCTCCATTACAGGTCATAGCGAGATAGCAAAAGATTACAACTCATATCTATCAGACGAGTCACGGCTCGCCCATAAAGGAGCAGAATACCTCTTTTTCCCTAAGGATGAACCTGAGCTTTCATCAGTGTTTAGAGAGATGTCAAAAAAAGGCATAAAAGTCAACTTATCCAGCGCAAGAACAGGCCTTGTAGGCGGGGCAGTCCCATATGGTGGTTCTATTGTTTCCCTCGAAAGATTTAATAAGGTCTTAGGCATTAGATATGACGGTCATTTAAAGGAGTGGCTTGTCCGCACTCAATGCGCCGTGAGTTTAAGGGACCTAAATGATAGCGTTATGAAAAAAAATTTTTCCGGTCTTTCCGAATATGGTTCATCCGAGACAAAGGGCTTTCTTGAAAAATATACAGAGGACAAAGACACGTACTTCTACCCGCCTGACCCAACTGAAATGGGCGCATGTATTGGGGGAACCGTTGCAACCAATGCGTCTGGGGCCCGAACATACAGATATGGCGCCACACGTAACTGGGTAAGATTGCTCAGGGTTATGGTAGCCTCTGGTGAAGTTCTTGAAATACCAAGGGGAAAATACTTTGCCTCACCTGATGGCGAGTTCCTTATAGTAGACAGCAAGGGGAATAAAACAACAGTCAAGATACCAATGTATTCAATGCCATTAACAAAAAATGCTGCAGGCATATTCTCTTCCCCAAATATGGACCTTATTGATCTTTTTATAGGGAGCGAGGGTATCCTTGGCGCTATTACAGAGGTGGAGGTAGCGCTACATAAATGGGACCGCTTTATCTCGATTATCCAGTTTTTTCCATCCGATGAAGAGGCTATAAATTTTGTAATCGCCCTCCGTAAGGAGAAAACAATCAGCCCTGAATTTATCGAATTTTACAGCTCTCATGCGCTAAACCTCCTTCGGGAAAAACAGAGAGAAGACCCCAAGGTTGTAGGAATGCCTCCCATACCGAATTACGCTGATTCGGCAATCTTCTTTGACATACAATTCGATCCTGATGAAAAAAATAATGATTTTTCTACATTAAAGGAAACAGTAGAGAGGTGTGGCTCAAGCCTAAAACAATCATGGGCCGCTTATGAACAGAGAGATATGAAACGCTTCAAGGAGTTCAGGCATATACTTCCAGAAACCCTTAACAGTATAATAGCAGAGAAAAAAAAGATGATCCCTGAGCTACATAAATTAGGCACAGACTTTGCCGTACCTAATGAGAAGCTTAAAGAGGTTTGGTCGTTTTATAAATCCAATTTAGAGAAAGAAGGCCTTGAATGGCTTGCATTTGGACATATCGGGAACAATCACTTTCACATTAATGTACTCCCCAGATCACTTGAGGAAATGAACACATGCCTCTCTATATACAAGAAATTCGCAAAAAAGGCGGTTTCCCTTGGGGGAACAATATCTGCGGAACACGGAGTAGGGAAAATAAAAAAGGATTTTCTTTCCATTATGTTTCCTGAAGAAAAAATTAACGAAATGAAGGCAGTAAAAAATGCCCTCGACCCTGAATTCATGATAAACCCTGGAGACATGTTTGATATATAGCAAAAGTTTGACCTGTAGGTACAGGTTTTCCACTTTAAAATAACGTAGCCGTTCACGGCTTGAAACTTGAAATTTGAAAATAGAAATTGGGAGAT
>JAGYMO010000155.1 GCA_018400255.1 Deltaproteobacteria bacterium | reverse complement strand
GCTATAGAGATAGAGCAAGAACGCTGGATTAAAAAGTATCTGAGTGATATTCAGAGGCAAATAAAGAGGACTTATTCTTATTTAACGGCATTTAATCTGGACAGATACTTCAATGTAATCAAACATGCACCTGGACTCGAAGAATATGCACTGATCCTTGCCTTTAAAGATATTCGAAAAAGATTCGCACACTATGACTTCCTGGTCTTTGATATGCCTCCTACTGCGCTGGCATTAAAGTTTTTTAATATTCCGTATCTGTCTTTGATATGGATAGAACACATACTTGCCCTCCGCGAAGAGATTATAAAAAAACGTGATATAATTACCAAGATCACGATTGTTAATAAGGAGAGGGAAACAGATAAAATTTTAAACAAGCTTAAAGAGATGAAAAATGAGTATCTTGATTTAAAAGAGACATTTGAAAGCACATCAAATACTCATATTAAGCTTGTTCTAAATCCAGATAAACTCTCATTTGCCGAATCACTGCGTATCCTTACTTTTTTAAATGACATTGATATTAAACTAAGTCAGTTGATCTTAAATAAGGTAAGGGAAGACCTGTCAGGGGGCAATGATTTTAATGCGTTTGGAGAGCTTCCCAGATTAGTATTTCCGAACTCGGAAGAGCCCTTGATCGGGATCGATAAACTGCAAGAATTTTTGGTAAGAAATAATGACTCCATAGAGAAGCAGATGCTCGAGGTTTAACCGTCTTTTTCATCAACCAGCTTTTTTTATAAAGATGGCCTGTTATTGTGGCGGCTTTGTTACATTTTAGAAAAAGTTTGTGCTCTTTCATTCCTAATCAAGGCAAACAGTACTATTTACTTATGGTCCGCATGTGAGATGCCGGCTAGAAACTTAGCAGGTTCAGTTCAGTCAAGATTCTTTTCTTTCTTTACCGGATCTTCAGCAAAAACCCCTAAAAAATTTGAAAAAACGTATTCAATTCGTTATTCTTAACCAATAAACACCGATGAAACAATATTGTAAAATCCCTTTGATTAAATCAACTATCTGAATTGAAAAAGACAACAAAAATAGGATTGGCCCTGGGTGGTGGGGGTGCTAGAGGGTTGGCCCATATTGGTTCAATGAAGGTGATCGACAGAGAGGGCATAAGGCCTGACATTATTGTGGGAACAAGCATGGGTTCAGTTGTGGGAGGTGCCCTGGCCATTGGAATAAAAGCCGAGGAACTTGAGAAAAGGGTGCTTTCTTTTCTGCAAGACGATATCTACGAATCATCTGAGCTCAAGGCCTTAGGGGATGCTGAAAGGGGGATAGAGCAGAGGCTAAGCCGGAGGATTCAGTGTTATTTTCAGACTAAAATCAGATTGGCGCATGGAATATATAGACCGGGTATTCTGGAGACAAAAGATATTGAAGAACTAATAGACTATTTCATACCTGACATTAATATAGAGGAGACAGTAATTCCATTTAGGGCTGTCGCTACAGACCTGAGAAGTGGTAAACTCGTTGTATTCAGGGAAGGCCCTTTAAGGCGCGCTATACTTGCAAGCTCTTCTGTCCCGGGCATGCTGCCCTTTGTAGAGATTGATGGAAGGCAGCTTTCAGATGGTGCTATTATACAATCAGTTCCTGCAAGGGTTGCCCTTGAGGAGGGGGCAGATTTTGTTATAGCAATAGCCATAGATAGAGATTTAGGTTTGGCACCTCATTTTCATACAGCCCTTGATGTATATATAAGGGCCGGGGAAATACAGGGTTACTACCTGGAAAATCATGAGCTAAAATGTGCAGATATTGTAATAAAGCCGAAGTTAGGCAGCACACATTGGACCGATTTTTCGAATGCTCAAGAACTGATTCATAGCGGTGAGTCAGCGGCGATGGATATGGTCAGCGATATGAGAAGATTAATAAAGAAGGCACATAGATGGAATTTTTTGGTAAAGGCCGCAAGAAAGATAAAAGGAATTGTTTCTATGGAGAAACAAGGAAATGGGTGATTATGCTGAGGTAAATCAATAGGCCGATTATATCGTTTAAGGTGGTTATAAATGGGCCTGCGGCTAACGCAGGATCTATATTGAGTTTTTGTAAAAGAAAGGGTATAAATGCTCCAAAAGAACCTGAGAAAAGGATAACGGCAACGAGGCTGGTACCAACAGCTATCCCAAATTTTACATCTGAGAGCCAAAAGGCCACTACTAAGGCCAATAAAATTCCGCACATGCAACCATTGATCAGGGCTACCCATAATTCCGTCAGAAGCCTCTTGCTTGTACGCACTATACTTATGTCACCGGTAGCAAGACCTCTGATTACAACGGTTGCTGCTTGGGTTCCTGTATTGCCACCCATTGCCATTACTACAGGTATAAAAAATGATAAGGCAAGGATTTTCTCTATAGAGGTATGAAAATAGTTTATTATAAAAGCAGACAAAAGGCCTCCTACTAACCCTAAAAACAGCCAGGGGAGCCTCGCCTTAGATATTTTTAACGGTGAGACCTCTGAGATTTCATATTCGATAACACCTGCCATTAATGAAATATCCTCGTTTGCCTCCTCTTCCATAACATCAATAATATCATCGTTGGTTATTCTACCTATAAGTCTTCGCTGATTGTCGACAACAGGTATATTAATGAGATCGTACTGTTTGGCAATTTTTGCTACCTCTTCCTGGTCCATGTCAACATTAGCGCTGATGACACCCGGATGCATTATATCTTTGATCTTCTTGCTTCGGGGTTCTAGAACAAGGTCTTTAATAGGTACAACCCCTACAAGCTTATTTGATTCATCTACAGCCCATACGTAATAAAGGTTTTGAACTTTTTCTCTTTTGTCCCTGATAGTTTCTATGGCCTCTTTGATAGTCGAGTTTTCATTAACCGAGACGAACTCCAGGGTCATTATGCCGCCTGCCGTATCTGTTTCATAGCCTAATAGCTTTTTTAGTTCTTCAGATACCTCAGGCTGGACTAAATCAATTATTGTCTGGGATCTTTCCTTGGGTAGGCCGCTGAAAATATCCGTCGCATCATCTGAGTTAAGCTCATTTAATATTTCGGCAACCTTATTGTCACTAAGCTTATTGAAAATATTTTCTTGGATGGAGGATGGCATTTCAATTAAAACATTGCCTGCCTCTTCAGGGGTGAGAAGACCTATTATTTCGAACATCTCATCCTCTTCAAGCTGCTCTACCAGATCTGCAAGGTCTGCTGGATGAAGCTCGGCGATATGTCTTTTTAGCTCATTATGGCCTTTTTCATCCTCAAGCATATCCTTTAATTCATCAATCGTTATTTTGTGGTTAGCCTGGTTCATGTTTTATTACTTTTTGGTATTTTTGAATTCAGAGGAAATGATATCAGCAGCCTTTTTCCCTGACATAATCATTCCGCCAAATATAGGCCCCATTCTTGGGCCTCCAAAAACATTATTGGCAGCCATCCCAACAACATAAAGGCCTGGAAACACCATTTTTGTATTTGATACTGTAAATTGCTCCCCTTCCTCAGCCCGCAAGGACATCTCACCGATTACACTGCCTGTTTTAGTGCTAAGCTTCGCGTCAATTTTTTTTGTTATAATAGAACATATATCTGCGGGGTGACCAGTGCCATCCACCACATATGATGCCTTTATGCTTAAAGGGTCTACAAAGAGACCTAAGTGTTCTGTAGGTGACCAGTTTAATACCAAACCTGTTACCCTTTTCGCACCATTTTTTTCATCAAAGAGCACATCTGTAACCTTGATTAGATTAAAAATAATTGTCCCTTGCCGAACGCATTTGGAAATTATAGTTGACGTTGCCTCTATAGTGTCTATTGTATAATATCCACCTCCCCTGTCGTTATAGCTTATCCCCAGCTCATTTATAATAGGTAATGCATCAGACTGTATAACGCCTTCGTTAAACATCATTGCTCCACCCCACATGCCTCCACCAGGGGCGAGTTTTGATTCAAATATAACTGACTTCATCCCTGCCTTGGCAAGATAATAACCAGCAATTAAATTTGAAGGCCCTGCTCCGACAAGGGCTGCGTCAACCTCAAGGGATGTAAGAAATTTATTGAAGTAAGATTCAATAATCGATTTTGAAATAGTAAGGTCATCAATCTTCATTTTTTTCTCCAATTAAAAAAGTTTACATATCCCAATCTTATATATAAAAAGAATAGTTATGGTGGAAAGGGAAAATATTACTATCAGCGTTCCGAGACAATACTGATAATGAGTGCTTACATTTTTTCTTAGAAATCAAGGCGAATTTACATAAAGCATCTTTTTAAAGAATGTGGATTTTTCTCTAGACCTTCTGTTTTGTCGACAATAGAGGCTTGCGTCTACTATTATCCATAAAAAAATGTATTCTCATTAACTTGAGTAAAGGCTCTTTATGCTATGCAAAGATGTATCACCCTTATCTGACTATAAATAAAGATTTTTGGTATAGTACTATTCATTAACAGGGTCTAATTGCATTTGGCAAGAAAGAATACCCTTTTTATGTTGCAAGTCAACAAAATATTCGTATTGACTTAAAAGTTTGTTTTTGATATTCACATTAACCTTGAGAGAACTAAACTACAGGGCATACATTTATTCACCTAACATATAGCGAGACACATATCATGGATTATAAAAAGACACTTAATCTGCCTAAAACTGATTTTCCCATGAAGGCAAATTTGGTTAAGAGGGAGCCGGAATTAATAAAGAAATGGGAGGATGATAATATATATTCAGAAATAAGGACAATTTCCAAGGGAAGACCTTTGTATATATTACACGACGGCCCGCCCTACGCTAATGGCAATATACATATGGGAACTGCCTTTAATAAGGTATTAAAGGATATAATTATCAGATCAAAGCAGATGGAGGGATATGATTCCCCTTACGTACCCGGTTGGGATTGCCATGGATTGCCTATAGAATGGCAGGTAGACCATGACCTTGGGGAAAAAAAGCGTCAAATGACCCAGTCTGAGGTGAGGAAAAAATGCCGTGAGTTTGCAAACCGTTTTATAGACATTCAAAGGGAAGAGTTTAAAAGGCTTGGTATTTTTGGAGAATGGGACAATCCATATCTGACAATGAATTACAAATATGAGGCCACAATTGTAAGGGAGTTTGGAAAATTTGCCCTTAACGGCAGCTTGCTTAAAAGTAAGAAACCTGTCTACTGGTGTAATTCATGCTCTACGGCCTTGGCGGAGGCAGAGGTTGAATACGAAGACGACACATCTACATCTATATTTGTAAGATTTCCCTTCATCTCTGACCTTTCTAATTCCTATCCCGAACTTGCGGGAAAGGACGTATTTATAGCTATTTGGACCACAACACCATGGACAATACCTGCCAACTTAGCCATTGCCCTTCACCCTGACTTTAAATATGTGGCTGTTCAAACAGATAAATATGGTGTGCTCATATTGGCCGACGGACTTTTAGAAGATTTTGTTGATAAGGTGGGGATCGAGAAGTATGACATTCTCACGGAGATTAATGGGGGAAAGTTAGAGGGCCTAAAGGCTAGACACCCTCTTTATGATAGGGAATCAGTTATAATACTCGCCGATTATGTAACCCTGGATGTTGGAACTGGTTGTGTTCATACTGCGCCCGGCCATGGCCAGGAAGATTATGAAAGTGGATTAAAATATAATTTGGATATCTATTCCCCTGTTGATGATAAAGGTAGATTTACTGAAGATGTTGAATTTTTTGCCGGACAGGATGTTTTTGATGCAAATGCCAGGGTTATACAAAAGCTGAAGGATGTAGGAGCACTCATTAAGGAGGAACCAATCACCCATTCATACCCTCACTGCTGGAGGTGCAAAAATCCAGTAATTTTTAGGGCAACAGCGCAGTGGTTTATCTCTATGGACAAAACAAGGTTGCGGGAGAAGGCCCTTGCGGCAATCAGAGGTGTGACTTGGGTTCCAAAGTGGGGCGAGGAAAGAATATATGGGTTAGTTTCCAACAGGCCTGATTGGTGTATTTCAAGGCAGCGATTATGGGGGGTGCCAATAACGATGTTTTATTGTGAAAAATGCGGCCAACCTTTTTTGAACCAGGATACTTTAGATCATGTGGCAAATCTTGTTGAACAACACGGCGCTGATATATGGTTTGACTTACCAGCCGAAGAGCTTATGCCTAAAGGTACTACGTGCCCCTCATGCCATGGAAGCAAATTCACAAAGGAGACGGATATCTTAGATGTATGGTTTGATTCGGGCGTAAGTTTTGCCGGCGTACTTGAGCAAAGAGACTACCTAAGATACCCAGCGGAAATGTATTTGGAAGGCAGTGATCAGCATAGAGGGTGGTTTCACAGTTCCCTTTTGTGTTCGGTTGGCACAAGGGATAAAGCGCCCTTTAAATCTGTGTTAACGCATGGTTTTGTCGTAGATGGTAAGGGGAAAAAGATGTCAAAATCCCTTGGAAATGTTATTGCCCCGGAGGAGATTGTAAACAAATATGGGGCGGAGATTCTGCGTCTATGGGTTTCCTCTGAGGATTATAGGGGAGACATTAGACTATCCCAAGAAATTTTGGACCGCCTGGTGGAGGCATACAGGAGGTTAAGAAACACCTTTCGGTATCTGCTTGGCAGCCTTTATGATTTTGATGCCTCGAAAGACGGTGTATCCTATGAAAACTTATTTGAAATTGACAGATGGGCCCTCCACAGGCTTCAGGAATTAATTGCGGCAGTTACCGGGGCCTATGAAAGGTTTGAGTTTCATTCCGCTTATCAGGGGCTATATAATTTTGCCACCCTTGATTTATCCTCTTTTTACCTTGATGTATTAAAGGATAGACTTTACACATCGACCTTTGACTCAAGAGAGAGGAGATCTGCGCAGACAGCCATAAATGAAATCTTAGACGTGTTCGTAAGATTGGTTGCGCCTATTACCCCATTTACCGCTGAGGAGGTATGGGAAAACATTTCATCACACAACGGTAAAGGCAATAGTGTTCATAGTGAATTATTTTTACCCGTTAAAGAGGAATTTAAAGATAGTGCTTTAATGCAGCGATGGGATTTATTGATAAATGTTCGAAAGGAAATTACAAAGGCATTGGAATTAGCAAGAAAGGATAAGGTCATAGGACATTCCCTTGATGCAGACGTGCTTATTGTCCTGCCTGAAGATATGACGGAAAAGTTAAAAAATTACAGCGAGGAGCTTCGATCCATATGTATTGTGTCAAGCCTTAAATTTGTAGGTAAGAATGCCTTTGATGATGGGTATGAAAGTATAGATTATCCCGGTTTGACAGTAAAGGCTTTGCCGGCAAGTTTCCCTAAGTGTGAAAGGTGTTGGATGCATGATTCTACGATAGGCCGGGACAAAGACTATCCTTCTCTTTGTAAACGGTGCGCAAGGGTGATCAGGGAATTAGATTCAAGGAATTTAATAAATTGAAAAAAAACCATATCTTGTTTCTCGGGATCGCCTTAACAGGCTTTATCCTTGATCAGATTTCAAAAATAATAATAGTAATTAACTTAGATCCCCATCAAATTGTGCAGGTTATTCCCGGTTTTTTTAATTTGGTATTTGTTAGAAATAAGGGCATGGCCTTTGGCGTGTTCAGCCACATTAACTCCACACTTTTTCACTATCTTTTGCTTTCAGTAATAGTAATCGCCATAGCAGCACTATTATTTTTTTTGTTTACCGTAAAAAAAAATCAGGTTTGGATGGGCTTAGGTCTGTCTCTCATCCTTGGTGGGGCAATGGGAAACCTTGTAGACAGGATAAGGCTTGGTTATGTAATTGATTTTTTGGATTTCGGATTAAAGGGTTATCACTGGCCTGCATTTAATATGGCAGATTCTATAGTTACCGTGGGAACCTTCTGTGTGTTAATAGAGGTTATAAAACGGAAAAACTAAAACGATTCATAAAACATGTAGTGCTTCATCCGCACTCATAAAACTATTTTGACCCTGCAACATCTCGTCTTGCTGGGGTGAAAATAACTCGCGCTAACCTGTCCGCGTCTTGCCCGTTACAGCCGGCAGGATCACTCAAAGGGTTGCTTTTGCGGCCGCTTAGCTTCCTCGGCGGAGAAAATAAGAAAAACATTTAAGGTCGCTCTTCATAAAGCCAATTCCCCAATTTCCATGGTTACGCGAGACATTTTTTTATGAAAGGCCTGAAATTTCCCTTAGTCTTTTTGAGTTATTAATGGCATAACCGCCATAATCGTTATCAAAGTAAGTATACGTATCCTTTTTCCAGCCGGTTATTTTTCTCGCATATGCCTGCAATTCTTCCTCTGAATACTTTGAACTGTATAATTTTCTTGACCCATGCAGCCTGATGTAAAAGAATGATGCGGTATTCTCCTCTATGTAAGGATAACGCCCAGCGGAGTCAGATATACAAAGGGCAATGTTGTTATCTTTTAGCATTTCTATTACCCTCTTTTGTGCCCAGCTCGGATGCCTGATCTCTATGCTGTAAAGAAGGTTTTTTTTGAGTCCTTTGCAGAAGAGATCAAGCGTTTCCTCATCGAATGGCAAATTAGGTGGAATTTGAAAGAGGATGGGGCCAAGTTTGGCACCTAAGTGTTCGACGGCATTAAAAAACCTTTGCAGTGGTTCCTCAACCGATTTAAGTCTTTTTATATGTGTTATATACCTGTTGGCCTTTACCGCCCATAGGAATGTATCGGGCGTTCTTTCCCGCCAGCCTTCAAATGTTTTTGGCGTTGAGAGGCGGTAAAATGAAGCATTTAGCTCGACTGTAGTATAATGACTTGCGTAGAACTCAAGCCATTTTTGTTTAGGATACTTTTTTGGGTAGAATATGCCTTCCCAGTGTTTGTAATTCCAGCCGGATGTACCAATGTATATTTGAGGACGCATTCCTTCATTAAACAGCGATTTAAATCACATGTCAATATCGTGAAGCCCTAATTAAACAAAGGATTTAGTTTTTTATGGGTAGAAGTTATGCTATACATCTTTAAGTCCTGCACTGGTATAAAAGTAAAATGATCACTTTTTGAGGAATGGAATCTTTTTGAAGTATATGCAAGAGACTATACATAAAACAACTATACCGGATAAAGTCCTTGAGATATCAAACAAGCTAATAGCCGAAGGTTGCAGTGCCTTTATAGTAGGGGGAGCGGTCAGGGATTCACTGCTTGGTTTTGATGTAAAGGACTGGGATATAGCCACAAACGCCTCTCCGGAGAGGATAAAAAAATTGTTTTATTATATGACAAGCTTTAACTTAAAGCATGGAACTGTCACACTTGTATCCAGGGGAGACCATTTTGAGGTAACTACCTTTCGTGGGAAGGACAGTTCTGCCGCGAGTATTGAGGAAGATTTGTCACATAGGGATTTTAGACTTAACGCTATGGCCTATGATATTATTGGCAAAATTATTGTAGACCCCTTTAACGGACAGAAAGACATCAGGAAAAAGATAATCAGGGCAGTTGGGGATCCCTCAGCCAGATTCCAGGAAGACCCTTTAAGGATGATGAGGGCTATCAGATTTTCGTTGGAGCTTGGATATAAAATTGATCCAGTTACATTGAAAAGTGTAACTCTAATGGGGGCTGATATAGAAAAGGTCTCCATAGAACGGATAAGAGATGAATTTTTAAAGATCCTTACAGCTAAAAAACCGTCTATTGGATTAAATTTATTGAGAAAGGTGGGCATCTTAGAAAAAATTATACCTGAGTTGCTTGAGGGGTATAGAAAACGACAAAATGATTATCATAAGTACAGCATTTATCGTCACATTATGGAAACCATTGATTTTGTTGATAGCGATCCTATTTTGAGGCTCTCCGCGCTATTCCACGATATTGCAAAACCTCGGGTGAGAAAAAAAATAGAGGGTAAATGGAATTTCTATGATCATGCTTCATCTAGTGCAGGGCTTGCTAAGGATATCATGGTGAGGATGAGGTTTAGCAACGAATGGATTACTATTGTAACAGGGCTTGTTTTAAACCATATGTTTGATTACAAAAGGGCATTGAGCGACCGGGCCATAAGGAGATTATTAAAAAAGGTAGGGATAGATAATATTTATAGGCTTATCAGCCTGAGAAGGGCAGACAATATGGCGCACGGCTGGGGAGAAGTTAGCGGGGAGGAACTCGATGTTTTTAAGGAGAAGATAGATGCCCTGGTGGAGAAATGCCCGCCGCTTAATACCTCTGATTTAAAAATTAATGGTAATGATATAATAAATAAACGCAATATAAAGCCTGGACCTAAAGTTGGTCGGATATTACAAAATCTTCTTGAAGCAGTAATAGAGGATCCGGAATTAAATGAAAGGGATAAGTTGATGGAGAAATTAGATGAGCTATGAAATATTGAAAGGCTTATACCTTTCGTCAATTTCTTGGACATACCATTAAGCAATAGTATATAAATAGGAACTATTTTGACATAGATACGATATAATCTTTATGACTGCTACGTGTTGAAAGGTAAATATAAGGGGTTATATTGAAACTATTGATTATAAGATGTTATGTGCCACAATTCAAATAGGTAGGGTAAAAACATGGAAACAGGAAATATAATCAGCATATTATGTGATAATAGTATAAGCAGGCCAGGACTTATAGGCGAGCATGGTTTTAGTGTATTAATTGAGAGGGATAATAAAAGATATCTATTTGATACAGGACCGGGCATGTCCCTGCCTTTAAATCTAAAAACAATGGGTAAGGACTTGAAAGGGGTAGAGAAAATATTTATAAGTCATGGACACTATGATCACACAGGAGGGTTAAAATGGGCGATAGGGCAAACAGGCAGGGTAGAGGTAGTAGCACATAAAGCTATGTTTGCACGGCATATGTCTATTCGTTTGGAAGGAGGGAGAGAAACTAAAAAATATATTGGCTGTCAATTTACAAAAGAGGAGCTCGAGAGGCTTGGGGCGGTTTTTTGTTTTTTAGATCAAACGAAAGAGGTGGCGCCTGGAATTTGTTTTATAACAGGTATTGATCGAAAACCTGATCAGCTTCCCCTCGACACTCACCTTTTAATGCAAAAAGACGATGCATTAATCACTGATCCCGTAGAAGATGATTCGAGTCTTTTATTGGAAACAGACGACTCTCCCATCTTGTTGCTTGGCTGCTCTCATGCGGGCGTTTTGAATATACTGGATCACATAAGAGAGAAAATGGGGATAAAAAAACTGCGCGCTATATTGGGCGGCACACATCTAATGTTTTTTGGCCTAGGAGAAATACCCAGGGTAATAGAAAAGTTCGAGGAATTCTCTATTGACTTTATAGGCGTGTCTCATTGCACGGGAATGCAAGCCTCTATTGAGCTTGCAAAACATTTTGGGGACCGTTTTATGGCAGCCTCCGCCGGGTCTGTTTTTAGCTTTTAACTCGCTTCTTAAATCAATTTTTTGCCACGATATTCAAAGATGGATAAGCTTAAACCCAGATTATGCAGTAGCCACCTACTGCATAATCTGGGTTAAAAAG
>JAGYMO010000154.1 GCA_018400255.1 Deltaproteobacteria bacterium | reverse complement strand
GCAGCTTCTTGGATTGAGCCTTGGGATAGACGGAAAAACCCTTGGATTAGGGTATAACCGTTTAGACATAAGCAAGATAGAGGAATTTTTTTAAAAGTACAATCTTTTATGAAGTTCTAATAATTTTTTGTGCTTGCTGAATATTGAGATAAAAGTTTTTTATAAAAATTTATATCACATAAGGTTAATGGAGTTGCTTTTTTTCTAAAGGCCTAAAATCAAGGTCTATATCCCTGTTTTTAGCCCTTCGAAGCAAAGTCTATGTTACTTTGAGCCGAAGGGTTGAGAGAGTTATTGCACAACCTTTGAAATTAAGCCCCTTGGCTTAATGAAGGACATTATTATCCTTTTTGCATAGAAATAGTTTCAGGGGATTTATGGCAAAAGAAAAAACAGGCGCTGTTGTTGTCGTGGGAGGGGGAATTGGAGGCATACAAGCATCTCTTGATCTTGCAGATTCCGGCCTTTACGTTTATCTCGTTGAAAAATCTTCCAGCATTGGGGGTAGAATGTCTCAACTCGATAAGACATTCCCTACAAATGACTGTTCAATGTGTATCATGTCCCCGAAACTTGTCGAATGTGGCAAGAACCTCAATATTGAAATCCTTACCCTCACTGAGGTAAAGGCCATTACCGGAGAGCCTGGGAATTTCCAGGTTTTATTAAAACAGAAACCAAGGTATATAGACCTGGATAAATGCATCGCATGCGGTACATGTTCTGAAAAATGTCCTAAAAAAGTCCCTGATGATTATAACGCAGGGCTTACAAAAAGAAAGTCGGCCCACATACGTTACCCCCAGGCTGTTCCATTAAAATATGTTATAGATGCTGACAATTGCATATATTTTGAGAAGGGAAAATGCAGGGTCTGTGAAAAGTTTTGCCCTGCAGATGCGGTTGATTTTAGTCAGACTGAAAAAGAGATAACAGTGAATGCCGGGGCTGTTATTCTTGCAACAGGATTCCAAACATATGACCCCGCAGTTAGTGACACCTACAATTATAAGCAATTTCCCAATGTGGTTACAAGTTTAGAATTCGAGAGGATATTGAGCGCAACAGGCCCTTACCAGGGCCGCCTTCTCCGCCCTTCTGATAAAAAGGAACCCCAAAAGATAGCCTGGATACAGTGTGTCGGTTCCAGGAATGTCCATTCAGGTGATAAAGGCTATTGCTCAGGTGTTTGTTGCACGTATGCCGTCAAACAATCTATGGTGGCCAAAGAACATAGCGACATTGAACTTGATGCCGCTATTTTCTACATAGATATAAGGACCTATGGCAAGGATTTTGAAAAATTTTTTAATAGGTCAAGGGACGAAATGGGCGTGAGGTATATTAAATCCAGGGTAAATACGATATTGCCGGGAGATAATGAAGGTGATCTTATAATACGATATGTAGACGAAGGTAGCAGGGTTGTGCAAGAGGAATTTGATATGGTTGTATTGTCTGTTGGGCTTGATATACCAAAGGAGTCAGTTGACCTATCTAATACTATTGGTGTGGGTTTAAATCATTACAATTTCGTTGAGACCGGCTATTTTGACCCTGTACAGACAACAAGTCAGGGAATATTTGTCTGTGGTGTCTTCCAGGGTCCAAAGGATATACCGGAGACAGTAACGCAGGCAAGTGCAGCGGCGGCCAAAGCCTCAAGTCTTTTATCCAGTGCAAGATTTAGCCTTACAAAGGAAAAGCAGTACCCTGAAGAAATAGATGTTATTGGGCGGGAGCCTCGTATAGGCGTGTTTGTCTGCCATTGTGGGACCAATATCGGGGGTGTCGTTAATGTCCCTGAGGTAACGAAATATGCCTCTTCCCTGCCTAATGTAGTGTTGGCGGAGGAAAATTTATTTACCTGTTCACAGGATACACAGGTTAAGATTAAAGAAAGGATAAGAGAACACAGATTAAACAGGGTGGTCGTAGCATCCTGTTCCACCAGGACACACGAGTCTTTATTCCAGGATACAATACGAGAGGCGGGGCTTAACCCGTATCTTTTTAGTATGGCAAACATCAGGGACCAGGATTCCTGGGTTCATCAATCTGATAAGGAGGGTGCGACGAAGAAGGCAAAGGATTTGGTCAGAATGGCAGTATCCAATGCGGCGAAGCTTTTGCCTCTTTCCAGATCAAAACTTCCGGTAATAAAAAGGGCCCTGATTCTTGGTGGAGGGGTTGCAGGTATGACAGCGGCGTTGGATATTTCGAGTCAAGGTTTTGAGGTAGTTCTTGTTGAGGTGGAAAGGGAATTAGGGGGAATGGCACGAAAGATTCATAGAACCTTACAGGGCGATGACGTCCAAGCATACATAGAAGACCTGATAGAAAAGGTGAGCAACGATGATAACATTCAGGTCCTTAAGGAGGCGCTTTTAGCCGATTTTTCCGGTTCAAGGGGTAATTTTAAAACACTACTGAATGTTGGTCCTGCCATGTATCACAGGGAGGTGAACCATGGAGCATTGATTATCGCTACGGGGGCGAAAGAATATGAGCCTAAGGAATACTTGTATGGTAAAAATGGATCTGTCAAAACACAGGTTGAATTAGAGGATATTCTTTTGAAGGATAAGGAAGTCGCTAAAGGATGGCACAATATTGTAATGATACAGTGCGTTGGATCAAGAAATGTCGAAAATCCTAATTGCAGCCGTGTTTGCTGTCAGCAGGCAATAAAGAATGCTATTGCCTTAAAGGAGATTAATCCCGCCAATAGTATATATATACTCTACAGGGACATCAGGACTTATGGCTTTGCTGAGGATTATTATAGAAGGGCAAGGGAGCTAGGGGTCCATTTTCTCCGTTTTAAAGAACATGAGGAGCCCAAGGTAGAAGAAGTTGATGCCAAGATTCAGGTTAGTTTTAGGGATATTACCTTAGGCAGGGATGTGACTATACTTCCTGATCAGTTAATTTTAAGCGCTGGTATGGTTGCAGGAGACACAGAGGAGATTTCAAATATGCTTAAGGCACCGTTAACGAGCGATCATTTCTTTTTGGAGGCCCACGTAAAATTACGCCCAGTAGATACTCAGACCGACGGTATTTTTATATGCGGCACAGCGCATTCCCCTAAGCGGATTGATGAAACTATTAGCCAGGCCTTGGCGGCCTCTTCAAGGGCGTGCAGCCTATTGGCAAAGGATTATATAGAGGTAGGCGGCGTTGTGGCAAAGGTAGACCCGGAACTTTGCGCTGCTTGCCTGATTTGCGTAAGGGCATGCCCTTATGAAGTACCATTTATTAATGAGGATGGGGTTTCAGAGATTGATATTTCCAAATGTCATGGATGCGGCATATGTGCAGCTGAATGTCCAGCCAAGGCTATTACACTTCAACATTTCGAGGATAATCAAATCCTTGCACAGGTTGATGCATTGATGGAGGCAATACAGTAAATGATGGAATTTAACCCGGTTATTGTTTCTTTTTGTTGCATATACTGAGGATACGAGGCTGCGGACCTGGCAGGTTCGATGCGCTTGTCATATCCTGATAGTATAAGGATTATCCAGGTACCATGCACCGGCAGAGTGGATGTCATTCACCTTATGGAGGCCTTTCAAAGGGGGGCCGATGGTGTATATGTGGTTGGATGCCTTGAAGGTGAGTGTCACTATCTTACAGGTAATTTGAGGGCCAAAAAGAGGGTGCAATATACAAAACAATTACTTGATGAGATAGGCGTTGGGGGAGACCGCTTGGAAATGTATAACATTGCTGCTTCTGACGGGCCCAGATTTTCAGAGGTTGCTAGAGAAATGGATGAAAAAATCAGGGCATTAGGTCCAAGTCCGATCAAGACAATGCTGCAAAAACTACATGCGGATGATTTATCTATTCATGTTTAAATAAGTTTCTAACCCTTTTAAAGAGGTTTACTTATGATTGTAGCAGAAAGAAAACCGCTTGATGAAATAATAGGATTTATAAAGGATTGCAAAAAGATCCTTATTGTTGGATGCAATGAGTGTGTCACCGTATGTTATGCAGGCGGTAAAAAGGAGGTGGCTATTTTGGCATCTGCCCTTAAAATGGCATTTCTCAAGGAAGGGAAGGAGCTGGAAGTCAAGGAGGTCACATTAGAACGCCAGTGCGATCAGGAATACCTGGAGGAGATAAGAGATATTATTGATCAATACGATGCTGTTGTTTCGATGGCCTGTGGTGTAGGGGTACAGTTTATGGCTGAGAAATATCAAAGCATGCCTGTTTATCCGGCGCTTAATACCCTTTTTATGGGTGGAGCTGAAGAAATGGGCGTGTGGTCGGAACGCTGTCAGGGATGTGGCCAATGCATCTTAGGGCAAACAGCGGGCATATGCCCCATTACCAGATGTGCAAAAAGACTCCTGAACGGCCCGTGTGGTGGTTCTACACAGGGACATTGCGAGATAAACAAGGATCTTCCTTGCGCCTGGCAGTTAATACTAGACAGACTGAAGGCATTAGGAAGGTTAGATGATTATGACAGGCTTATTTCTATAAAGGATTGGTCTACTGAGCGCTCAGGGGGCCCGAGAAAAATCGTTAGGGAGGATCTGCAGCAATGAACCCTAAGACACCAAGCAAATTAGAAAAGATACTTGCATCAGGCCAGTTGGCAGTAACTTCAGAATGTGGCCCGCCACGAGGGAGTAATGGCGATGCTATTGCCAAAAAGGCTGAAATGATCAAGGACTATGTAGATGCGATCAATATTACAGATAATCAAACATCAGTAACACGACTTTGTAGCCTTGCAGCGGTTATTCGTCTAAAGCTAATGGGGCTCGAACCTATACTGCAGATGGTTACAAGGGACAGAAACAGGATCGCCTTGCAAAGCGATATACTGGGTGCTGCTTCTTTTGAAATAAATAATATTTTATGCCTCTCCGGAGATCATCAGCAGTTTGGAGACAACCCCCAGGCCCAAAATGTCTTTGATATTGACTCTATGCAGTTGATCCAGACAGTGAGATATATGAGGGATGAGGGGAAATTTTTGGGAGGTGATGACCTTGAAAAATCTCCCCAGATGTTTGTGGGTGCGGCTTGTAACCCTTTCGCAGACCCTTTTGAGATACGTGCCCGTCGTCTTGCAAAGAAGGTGGCTGCCGGCGTTGAATTTATCCAGACCCAGTGCATTTATAACCTGGATAAGTTTGAACTTTGGATGAAACAGATACGGGATATGGGGCTTCATGAGAAGGTATATATATTAGCTGGTGTAACGCCTTTCAAATCGGCAGGCATGGCAAAGTACATGAAAAACCGTGTTCCGGGAATGGATGTTCCTGATGAGGTGGTAAAAAGAATGAGCGGCGTGGATAAAGACAAACAATCTGAGGAAGGAATAAAAATCTGTATTGAGTCCATTCAGCGCCTGAAAGATATAGAGGGTGTAAGGGGTTTTCACATAATGGCGATAGAATGGGAGGAAAAAGTGCCCGAGATAGTCGAAAAATCAGGCCTTCTTCCGAGACCTTCAGTATCTTAGAATTCCCTTGCACTTCAAAATAGAATAGGGGGGTTAGTAGTTTAATGAGAAGTTGGCCATGAGACGAGCTTTTTACAGAGATTTAAGCCTTACGGATACGACACTTAAAACCGGCTGCCTCAACTGGTTAGTGTTCGGTATTATTTTTAGTTGACTGCAATACTATTAAAATATAAAATAATACCTAAATTTATGATTCTATATCTAAATCATTGAAAATTAAAAGGGGGTAACATATGTCCGACAATAAGCTTGTATTGGTTGTTGATGATGATCCTGATTTAGTTGAAGCAATTTCTATGAAATTAGAAAGTAAGGATTACAATGTATCAAAGGCTTATGATGGGATTGAGGCCTGGGATAGGATAAAGGAGGAACGGCCTGATTTGATTATCCTGGATGTCATGATGCCACGTAAGAATGGTTATGAGCTATGTGATGAGATTAAAAATAACCCAAAATATCAGGATATTACAGTTATTCTTTTAACCGCAGTAGGCTCTGCTGTTACAACTACGAGCTATTCTCACCAGGACGGAATGAATACCCTTGCTGATGATTACATTCCTAAGCCTATTGATCTTGATAAACTTATGTCAATGATTGGAGATTATTTAAGCTAACCTTGGTGTAGTGAGGTTGTTTGATAAATAGAATCGTATAGATTTATAAATATGCCTATAAAGGCCCTGTAATGGAGAGATTGAAGATCGGGGGTTTGAAAATTAGTTTTGCCCTTTGTCAGTTCGAGCTTAAGGGGCTGGAACCCCCCCAAAAAATCCTATCAAATATAAGTAAGGCCCTTGCCGCTGAAAAAATTAATATAGAATTCCTCACCTATAATTCACATAACAGCGGTGCTTATCATATTTCCATATGCGTTAACCAAAACGATTTTTATTCCACGTCGAAGATATTTCAAAGAAATGATTTGTTGCCTCTAAATTGGGAGGTAATTCCAAGGGAAGGGATTGGGATGGTTACACTCTTCCCGTACGATTCAGCCTTGGCTATATTGGCTGTTATTATGGTTTCATGGGGGAAGAATTCCATACCTATTTATGGGGTTGCGACTTCCCTTTCGGCAGTATCGTTTTTAACAGACTTTCAAGCTATTGATAAGGCTGTTGAGGTTATCCAGGCTTCATTCCAGTTGCCGGGTAATCATGCCCCTCTAAAACCGGAACTTCATTACTATCAAAGCAGTCTCAGAAAGAAAGATTAATCTACATGGAGACAATTGCCGTATATTGGGAGCCCAGAATTAAAACGTATGGGCTTAACAAGGTAAACAATTTGTCTTTTTTTGAATTTTATTACCCTGAGGAAAAAATTATAGAATTAGGTAAAATCCTATCCAGCGATAATTTCCTGGGTATTAAAACAAAATTTTTGATTCTACAAAGCCTGAAGGATGGAGTTTCATTGGTTTTTTGTCTTTCTGAAAAAGATGGGGAGAATTTTCATGCCTCCTTGAAAAAAGATCTAACCTTACGGGCCTATAACTATTTACATCCTGTTGGTATTTTATTCTTTCATGGACCGCATTTCGGTGACAGGTATGGAATAGCTGATGCCGCTTTCTCCCCTCTTTTTGAAGCGGGCATAAAGATCATATCATCTGGCTGCTCTTCAGCATCTATATTTCTGGTAATGGCAGAAGATGATTTAAAAAAGGCAGAGGAGATATTAACTAAAACATTCGATTCCGCGAAATAATATTTCCTGAAAATGAAATATGGAAAATATTGACTGGCAAAAAAAATTATTTGACTCCCTTTCCTTTCCGACGCTTATACTTTCATTAGATATGAAAGTTGTTGCGGCTAACATCAGATTTCTTCAGAAATATACGTACAACAAAGAGCAAATAGTGGGGAAGAAATGCTACGAGGTTCTTTATGGGCTCAAGATGCCCTGCGAAGAGGTATCCTGTCCTTTACTCAAGGTAATAAAGACAAGGAAAGGGACATCCAGCACAAATAAGACTAAGGGAAATAACGGAGATGATATTTATGAGGATAGGGTCTGCTCCCCTATCTTTAACGATAAGGGTGATGTTAGCTATATCCTGGTAAGCATCAGGGATATCACCAACATTAAACTTTTAGAAATAGAGTTTCACAGGAGCAGGGATTTCCTGGAGAATATTATAAATAGCTCCGTTTCAGCTATTATAGTTGCGGACATGAGGGGTGTAATTTTGTTTATGAATGAGAGTGCCCGCAAGCTATTTGGCTATACAACCAAGATTGCCGTGGGCAATAGCATAGCAGAATATCTTTATACCCCAGGGGGAGCGAGGAGTATAATGAAAAAACTCCGTAGTCGCAGGTATGGGGGTGTTGGCAAACTGTATACGACAAATATGACCATTATTACGTCATCAGGCAAGAAGGTACCAGTGGAGATGAATGCCTCTATAATTTATGAGAACGGGAAAGAGATTGCAACAATGGGTATCTATAATGACCTGAGACCAAAGATAGAGATAGAAAAGAAATTGAGGGAGGCAGAAAGAATAAAGCTTACACAGTCAAACAAAATGGCCTCATTAGGCCAGCTTGCAGCTGGTGTAGCTCATGAAATCAATAACCCTCTTAGTGGAATACTTATAGATGCTAGCCTCATTTTGGAGGAACTAGAAAACGATAATCCCCTTAAAGAAGATATAAAAAATATCATAGATGACACAAACAGATGCAAGGATATTGTAAAGAATCTCCTTGCCTATTCGAGACAAGTTGAAATAAAAGAGGAGACCCTCGATATGAATTCCGTTATAGAGCAGGCCTTTTCTTTACTAAAAAACCATGCGCTTCTGCAAAATATAACCATAAAAAAGGAGTTTTCAGATGGCATGTTATTGTTTAAGGGTGATAAAAACCAGCTTATACAGGTCTTTACGAATATGATAATAAACTCAGCACACGCAATAAAGGATACTGGGACTATAATTATGAAGACTGATAGGGACAAATCTAAGGGAAAAATTTATGTTGAAATAAGTGATACGGGTTGCGGGATCCCGGAGAATGTTCTCCCAAAGATCTTTGACCTTTTTTTTACAACAAAAGAAGAAGGTAAGGGAACCGGACTTGGCCTGGGAACTGTGCAGGGAATAATTGAAAAACATGGAGGAAAGATTAAGGTCAAGGAAACAAGCCCTAAAGGTACGACCTTTCAAATATCTCTTCCCCTATTTACAGTTTCAAGAAATACCCTTGTTTAGAAGGAGAATTTATCCATGGTCCTTTTTGAAGATCAGGCATACCAGCCAAAGATACTGGTGATAGATGATGAGAGGCGTATCAGGGAAGGCTGCTCAAAGATATTAAAAAAGGAAAAATGTCTTGTAGATGTGGCTGGAAATGGCGATGTCGGCCTTGAGATGATTGCTGAAAGGCATTATGATATTGTACTTACTGATCTAATGATGCCTGGCACGGGTGGTATGGAGGTGGTTAGTAAAGTCAGGGAAAGAAGCCCTGATACGGTCGTTATCGTTATAACGGGTTTTGCAACACTTGAGCATTCCATAGAGGCAATGAAAAATGGTGCCTTTGATTTTATCCCAAAACCATTTACGCCTGATCAATTAAGGGTTGTGGTTAGTAAAGCCCTTCGAATGACAAGGACCCTTCAGGATATTGCGACAGAAAAATCACGCCTCAAAACGATTGTTAATTACCTGGCAGGAGGCATACTGGTTACAGATAAAGAAAAAAATATCATTCTTTACAATCCTGCTCTACTTAAAATGTTAGGATACGAAGGGAATGCGTTAAATGATAAACCGCTCAGCGATCTTACCACTGACGAAAGACTACATACTATAATAAACGGCATTCTCGATTTAAAGGAAGGTGAATTTAGGACATTAAGCGCTGAGATTGACCCCCAAGGCGGGGAGGCAGCCAGTCCATCAAGCCAATTATTTCTAAGGGCTCAGGCTGTACCTTTTCAGAGCGGGTCAGGTGAAATACTCGGATCTGTAACTATAATAGATGACATTACACATCTGAAATTAATGGATCAGATGAAGTCGGATTTTGTCAGCATGGTCTCTCATGAGATAAGGAGTCCTCTTACCACGGTATTGAGCCAGATAAAAATTCTTTTAGATGGCCTTGCAGGGGAGCTTGCAGCAAAGCAGGCTGATATACTGAGCAGGATGTCCATGAAGATAAATGGCCTTGTTGAGTTATCCAATGAGCTGCTTGATCTTTCACGCATAGAGGCAGGCCTTATCGTGCAAGACAGGAAAGAATTGCAATTAGTGGATATTCTTGGCGAATTGGTGCAATTTTTTCAACCCCGTGCGAAAGAAAAAAATATATCTCTCCGTCTCAAAAAAACAAATCTCCCTGTTATTAGTGCAGATCCAAAGAATATGGAGGAGGTTTTTAGCAACCTTATTACAAATGCGTTAATATATACGCCGGAGGGAGGAGAGATAACCGTTACTGGAGAGGTAAAAGGAGATTTTGTAGTTATAAATGTAACTGATAATGGTTATGGGATTCCAACGGACGAAGTAACCCGGATTTTTGAAAGATTTTATCGGTCAAAGACAGAGAAAACAAGAAATATAATTGGGACAGGACTCGGCCTGCCTATTGTTAAAAGTATAGTCGAGGCGCATAATGGCACAGTGAATGTGAAGAGTAAAGAAGGGGCAGGTTCAACCTTTTATGTCCGCCTTCCCATAAAAGATTAGCGCATTAACCAAGGCATGAAAAACGATATTTATTCTTTCCCTTATTAAAAGTATGGATGAAAAGGTTGGCCCGAGCAAACCAAATTTATCACACCCTTTTTCAGTTAATAGAAAATGGTGAAAAGGTGGCCCTTGTAAGCGTTGCCTCAATTAGATCCTCTGCCCCAAATGAAACCGATACAATGATGATAGTAAAAGAAGATGGTGACATCATTGGTTCCCTATGTGGTGGTGATACTGAATTGGAAGTTATTGAAAGGGCAAAAAAGCTTATACAAAAAGGCGAGCCTGAGCGTATGCTTGTTAGTGTAAGCACTGAAGAAGAAAAAAGGCGTGGTATGGAACCAGAGGGTAAGCTTAAATTTTTCATCGAGCCTATGAATACCATTCCTACTATTTACCTGTTTGGCGCAGGGGCTTTAGCCGTCCCACTGTCAAAGATGGGAAGTTTCGCGGGCTTTAAGATAATAGTTGTTGATAATGACCCATATTTTGCCAATGGCCAGAGAATTCCTGACGCAGACCTTCTTTATACGGATGGCTTTGACAATCTCGTTGAGAGATTTGATTTTAACAGTTCAAGCTATATCGTAATTGCCACAAGAGACCATAAATATGATGAGATTGTACTTTTTCAGGTTATAAAGGCAAAATTAAAATATATTGGCTTGATAAAAGGACAAAAAAATAAAGAGGCATTGTTTGGCCGTCTTCGATCAAAAGGAATATCCGATGATCTGCTTAGTACAGTTCATGCCCCCATAGGGTTAAAAATAAATGCATCCACCCTTGATGAGATTGCCATGAGTATTATGGCAGAGATTATATCTGTTAGAAGAATGCGCATCTTTTAATGTACGTTCACTACCTTGACTCTGCCGCCTGACTTGCTACCTTTATAAACTCCTTATGGCCGATTTAGTGACTTTATGCCTTTATTAAGCACCTTAAACTGCATCTCAATTCCCGCACTATTATAAAATTGTTTTTCTTGATACACAGGGCAAAATAGACCTATACTGCAGCCGTTCACGGCTTGAAACTTG
>JAGYMO010000153.1 GCA_018400255.1 Deltaproteobacteria bacterium | reverse complement strand
TATTTATTCTCAGGGCTGGAGAGGTGATGTATTTTTTGTTGATGATAATTTCATAGGAAGGAAGAGAAGGTTAAAAAAGGAGACCTTGCCCGCTATAATTGAATGGATGGAAAGAAAGAAATATCCCTTCTTTTTTAATACAGAGGCATCCATAAATCTTTCTGACGATGAGGAACTTATGCAGTTGATGGTTAGGGCAGGATTTAATTCGGTATTTGTCGGCATTGAGACAGTAAATGAGGAAAGCCTGGCGGAATGCAATAAGATCCAGAACGAGAACCGTGATTTGTTGTCATCGGTAAAAAAGATCCAAAAGTTTGGCCTACAAGTACAGGGAGGGTTCATCGTAGGTTTTGATAATGATCCTCCTTCAATTTTTGAAAGACTTATTGAGTTTATTCAGGAAAGTGGGATTGTCACTGCCATGGTGGGGCTTTTAAATGCCCCTCGCAGCACTAAACTTTATCAGAGACTTGTAAAAGAGGGCAGGTTGTTGAAAGATGTTTCAGGTGACAACACAGATTTTTCAATTAATTTTGTCCCTAAAATGGATTACGAAACCTTAATGGAAGGTTATAAAAGGATCATTCGGAGAATATATTCTCCCGAACCTTACTTTAAACGGGTAAAGGAATTTTTACGACATTATAAACCTTTGGGGGAAAGGAAATTTCACTTTAATTTCACCTATATTGTAGCATTTTTTAAATCTATACTGTTTTTGGGAATCCTTGGCCGAGAAAGGCTTTATTACTGGAGGCTCTTTTTTTGGTCTTTATTCAGACGTCCACGAATTTTCCATTTGGCAATCACATTTAGCATTTATGGTTTCCATTTTCGGAAAGTTTTTAAAGAATGTTTGTAAAATAATTCGCAAAGAGAAACGCTGCTTGACATAATATAGAGGGTTCACCGGCATGTAGGTTTGCCCCATTTTTACGCAGTCAAAGTTTTTTTTCGGTGGAGATAGTAACTATAGCTGCGTAACTTTTTACAGTTAAAAAGGGAGGATACAATGAATATCTATGTAGGGAGTCTATCCTACAAGGCGACCGAAGAGGATCTTAGAAAGGAATTCGAGGCCATTGGCCAGGTTGATTCTGTCAATATTGTTAAGAATAGGTACAGTGGAGAATCCAGAGGTTTTGGATTTGTTGAGATGCCAAATAAGGATGAAGCACAATTAGCTATTGAAGGGCTTAATGGCAGGGAATTGAAGGGGCGAAGGATTAATGTAAATGAGGCTCGTCTTCGCTCTTGATATAATCATGATGTAACTCAAATCCCTTTCGGCAAGTATGTTATTCATGCCCTATGCCTCCTGTTTTTTTATCTGGACCTAGCGCTTGTCTGATTTATAAATAATGGCGAAGTCTTAAATCGTATGTCTGGCTTAGAAATAAGAAATATCGGGCATTTTCAGGATCAATGCCTTACCCGCGCATTTATACAAAAATATAATTGATTACATTGAAAATTTTTTATCCACTCCATATTCCTCATTGTAAGAAATTGCTTGACTATTTTTATATAAACGTTCTAACAAGGGACTAAAAGCTATAAAACAAAAAGACTGGAGATATGGATGGTTGAA
Organism: Deltaproteobacteria bacterium; assembly: GCA_018400255.1. Taxonomy (GTDB): domain Bacteria; phylum Desulfobacterota; class DSM-4660; order Desulfatiglandales; family B25-G16; genus M55B121. The sequence goes on along the minus strand of JAGYMO010000153.1, from coordinate 4,202 downwards.
AAAGAACTTGATAAACGCTTTGGAACTATAGCCGTGAAAAAGGGATTTATAAACCAAGAACAGCTTATTAAGGCCTTCACAATTCAAGTAGAGGAGAATTTAGAAAAGGGTGAACACAGGCTAATTGGTGCAATACTGCTTGACTTGGGATTAATGACCATTCAACAAATTGATGAAGTTATAAATTCATTTGAAACAGATCGAAGATAATTCCAAATAACACTCCAATCATTACTTAATCGATAAATTGATTTATAAAACTGAATTGGATGATTCAATATTAGACCTTAAAGACCACTCGTAGAATAATTAATTTTTCTTGATATCGTTTTTTCTCTTAATCCTCATTTTGCAAATGTAGTGTAATCTGATCGACATAATTGCTCTTCTCATCATGATGGATTCTGATGCATAAACTATGGAACAATCTGTTGCGAGGGATCCCTTTAACTGATAAATGTAGAAATACGGCTACGTTTTAGATAACTTAGGACATTTGGTCATGAAGAAACACATAGTGCCTTGTAAAGTCGGTTTTAGTTGAGAGCTTATTTCAGGGGCGGGATGCCTATTTTTTTGAGGCAATAGTATTAGCTGTGTATTTTTCTATTTACGGCAGGAACATCGCGAAATTTTGCCTGCTATAATGATGCCTGTGTACTATCAAAACGCAATCGATTAGAGGAGTAGAATTATGAAAGTAAATCCGGCCTTGATCGGTCCTTGTGGGCTTTACTGCGGAGTTTGCGCCGTTTATATCGCGCACCGGGATAATAATGATAAATTGAAAGAACGCTTAGTAAGCCTGTACAAAGGGGAAATTTCCGGGAAAGGCACCCTTCCTGGTAGCGAAAATCTAAGAAAGGAAGATATCAGATGCGATGGGTGTTTATCCGATAACGTATTTATGTATTGTAAGCACTGCGAGATTAGAGATTGTACAAGGGAAAAGGGCTATACTGGATGCTATCAATGCAATGAATTTCCTTGCAGGTATATTGAAAATTTCCCTATGGCTGTTGGGAAAAAGGTTATTTTACGTGCCATTCCGTATTGGCGGGAGGTCGGAACGGAAAAATTTATCGAAGATGAAGAGGCCAGATATATTTGTCCCGAATGCGGCAATAAGGTCTTCAGGGGAGCCGTAAGGTGTAATAAGTGTAAAGCAAAGCTGGATTTGGATTGATTATTTTCGCGCCGTAAGAGCTTGATGTCGCCACTAAGATAATTCATGCTGATAGCAAAGGATAAAAAAATAAAAAAGGCAGGCATAAACCCCTTACTTCTTATAGGTATTATCGGTATTTTCACTATTGGCAGCAGTTTTATTGTTCAGCTTTACAGGGCATTTGGTGAAAACAGAGATATATGGTGGACTGCCAAAACTATGCCCTTAAGAATTCATGAGACAAGAGATTCATTCAAGCTATCCATAAATGGTAAAACCATAGAAAGCCACTTGTCCGAAGGCACGCTTTTGGTCTTGGATGAAAATGGCAAGTACAAACCCATTGGCAGTGCTGATGTATCTGTTCGATTAAACAATTGGAACAAGGTACGGGTATCTATTTTAATAAATGCTTTAATTGCCGGCATTTTTTTTGGCGCAAGCATTGCGTTTTTTATTGCAGGGCTGTTTCAGGTCTTGAACAAAAGAAATGATAAAATAGCTTAATTTAGATAGGCTCCCTGTTAAAAATTGGTTAGAACCGGCTACCTATTTTCCCTTCCATAGCACCTCTTAGGTTTTTAGCCGAAAACCCGCAATATTTGCTGAGGGCATTTCCCCAGCTACAATTGTTAACTGTCAGGCCGTTGCACAGGCTTCCCATCAGTTTATCTACTGAGCGTAAAGGATAAGAGGTATTTGGCATGCAGGCTTCCATATAATTGAGATAAAAGGCTGCCCGATAGATCCTTATCAAGGACTTTATGCGCCATGTCCCTGCAAGATCGAAACCCTGTTTATCATACCCTTTTCAAACAAACAGTTCGGACAGCGAATTTATTTTAAACGCGTTAGTTGTGGGAAATTTTTTAAATATAACGATTTCTTGGAGCCAAATTTTTCTTCCACATGCTTCCCCAGCTACTGTAGTGTTTTCTTTTGAATCATCTGTTCCTCTGCCTCAATAGTATGATTAAAGGCATCGATCATATCTTGCCAGGTCTCTGGATCAGGGACAACTGGCTTACAGTGCTCCAAAAGCTGTGTACTCATTTTTAGAATCCTGACCAGTTGCTCGTTTGCATCTTCTAACAGGGTTATATAATTAAATAGTTTTTCTGTGGGATTATCGCTCAAGGTTTCTCCTCCGTGAAAAAGGCCTGATGATTAACGATTGTTTTGAAAAGGACTTTAGCCTCATGGAGTATAGATTAGGGAAAAAGAAAGATCAAGGGATAGAGGTGCTGTTCAGCTGAATTAATCTTGCCGGTCATTATTGTAACGATAAAAGGATAAAAGAGAGTGCAAATTAAACAAATAATAGTTTTTGAATGATCATGAAAAATCAATTTCTACATTAGAGATTTGTGGCAGGCAGGTGACTGAGTGACTTTTTATATTTTTATAGATAGTTTACGGTATCCTTCTCAATCTTTAATACCAGACTTATGGACAGGGCACTTAATACACCAAAAACAAGCCAGATAAGACGATAGCTTCCCACTGTATCAAACAGCCACCCAGCCAAAGTTGGCCCGATTATTCCTCCAATTGATCCAGCGCCCATGGTGATCCCAATCATCTTGCCAAATGAATTCCTTCCAAAATATTCCCTGAGAATGGCTCCTCTCAGAACTATACTACCCCCATAACCTGGAGAAAAGAGCAGGAAAAAGAAAAAAGCAACCCATATTATTTGCACATAACAAAAGGCCAGCATCCCTAAAGATATTATGCCATATGTCCAGGCCATGGCATATCTTTTATCGAATAGATCACCTAACCAGCCGAAGCCGAACCTTCCAATAATACTTGCCAGGGGAATAATGCCCGCGAAAAGCCCGGCAGTAACCCTTGGCAGACCTAAGCTACTCAGGTATGGCATGATATGGACGATAACTGCTGCGATAATCATCATCCGTATGACTTCCGCTATAATTAAATACAGAAAGGATCTCTTTTTAACTAATTCCCTAAAACTAATTTCTACTGTGGCAACTGCCGTGCCTTTGTCTTCCAAACTTGGTATACGCTCACTTGGCGGCATTCCATCCGGAAACCAACCATATTGTTCCGGTCTGTTGCGTATAAGGAAAGATAAAGGTATGCCCAGTATCCACATTCCCAGCCCGGAGATAATCAAGGTAGTCCTCCAGCCATAAACATCGATAAGTTTTACTATGACGGGGACCATCAATCCACTGGCGCCGACTCCAGAGGCCATCACGCCGAGGGCTAAACCAATCTTCCTGTGAAACCAATTGGCTACTGCGGACATGGTAACTACCATGGCGCATCCACCGGCACCAAAGGCAATGAGTAAAAATGAGCCATAAAACATTGCAAGTGATTCAGTACGGCTGAGAAGGATAAGGCCGAATCCAATGGTGATTGTTCCCCAAAAAATAAGCCTTTTGGAGCCAAAGCGATCGACGAGAAAACCCACAAATGGGGAAAAGATACCCATCTCAAGGCCTCTAAGGCTGGCTGCAAGGGATATTTGTGTATAGCTCCAGCCAAATTCCTCTCTAATTGGCTCAAAAAAGGCTGTAAAACCATAGAATATGACGCCGCCAACATAAAAGCCAATAAGTGAACAAGCGAGTACAATCCACCATCCATAAAATATTTTTTTCATCATAGTTTATATAATACACCCCAAAATTCGGAATCCATGGTACGTTTTTACTGAGGTCAAAACAAGAAACTCCCTTATAATGGCTTTACGGTCAGGCACATAAGGCAAAGATAGCACTTGAGATAATTAAAAAAGGTTAAAGCGTAAGCAGGGCTGTCCTGTCACTACCAGCTCTATATTAGCGGGATTAGAAGCTGAAAGTCTATCCTTAACCAGGGTGCTGCATATATTTTTAACGCAAACAGGGCGAAAAGGAAAGGCAATAAGGGTTTAAGATGCAAGATCTAACGGATGTTAGCCAAAAAAAGGGGGATGGCCAAGATAGCCAAACCCCTTTATTTTCCTTGATAGGCCGTAGAGGAATCGAACCTCTAACCTACTGATTAAGAGTCAGTT
>JAGYMO010000152.1 GCA_018400255.1 Deltaproteobacteria bacterium | reverse complement strand
CCAAAAAGGGGCAGTTCTCTCCTTGCTAATTCTTTTTATTCCTCCCGCCTTCCATAAATGAAATCCTCAGTGAGACAGAATGCCTTATCATCTGTATACTGCCTTGGAGGGTGTTTCATAAAATAGGAGGAAGGGGAGTACAGGATGCCCCCTTTGCCTCTCTCAAGGGCAAGTTTACAGCACCGGATTGCATCTATCACTACCCCGCCTGAATTGGGAGAGTCTTCCACGGAAAGCCGTAGCTCTAAGTTCATAGGGATATCACCAAAGAGTTTTCCTTCCATGCGGATAAAACCGATCTTGTTGTCTTTCTGCCATGCAACCCAATCACTAGGGCCTATGTGAATGTTTTCTTTCTCCAGCCTCTTTTCAAGGAGCTGTGATTGTACGGATTCTGTCTTCGACTCCTTCTTGGATACCAGGCGGCTCCTGCTGAGCATGTTGAGAAAATCCGTGTTTCCTCCTGTATTGAGTTGATAGGTCCGTTCTAACTTTACCCCCCTGGCCTTAAAGAGGTTTGCTAACACCCGGTGGATGATGGTTGCGCCGAGTTGGGATTTTACATCGTCCCCGATAATGGGCAGGTTTGCTGTTTCAAATCGTTTGCCCCATTCGGTATTGCTGGCAATAAAGACCGGAATGTTGTTGATAAAGCCTACCCCGGCCTCAAGGGCACATTGGGCATAAAATTGAGCGGCTTGCTCTGATCCTACTGGAAGGTAATTGAGGAGGATCTCGGCACCAGATTCCTTGAGGATGGAGATACAGTCTTCCTTGGATGACTCTGGTCTATCAGATACCATAAAGGTATACTGGTCTTCATAGTCTTTCATATGTTCAGAAACACCATCGAGTATGACGCCCATTTCTACGGTGACGCCTGCCTTTGGAATATTGTTGCAATATACCGTGGTGCAGTTTGGCTTCTCAAAGATGGCCTGGGTGACATCCTTTCCCACCTTTCGCTGATCAATATCAAATGCGGCAACGATTTTGATATCATAGGGTTTGTATCCCCCAATGTCCCAGTGCATCAACCCGATAGCATCGCTGCTGTTCTTTCCTCTATAATATTCTATTCCTTGGAGAAGAGAGCTTGCACAGTTACCAATACCTACTATAGCGATTTTGATTATGTTCATCGGCAGGCATGGGCTTTACAATATTTTTTTAAACTGCGTACTTCTTATAATTAATTCCTGCACTCTTTAATATTTTTTCTGCTTTCTTTTCATCTGAATCCATCTCAAATTCGGTAAATTCGACATCCCACGTATCACCTTTTATCGCCTCAGGCTCAATGTTTTTATAAGAATATTTATTCCCCTTTAACTTAGATTTTAAAATTCCTTTTGCCTTTTTTTCTGCGTCTTTGGCGTTATTTGCATTAACGGTTAAGGTTATTAACTCAAAATCTACCTCTTCGCTCAAATAATTATCTATTTTCTCTATAATACTCATTTACCTACCTCCGTTATTTTTTCTACAATACCCCCACCGGTTATGTGAGAGATCGATCTCAGTCATATACTATATATTTATTCGTATACGAATTAGTATATTATCATAGCTTATAAGCTTACAATTCAAATAAATTCTTCAGTTGTTTCAATTCTTTATCTGAAAATTTAGCACCGGACGCTACCAAATCATTATATATTTTTTCCAATTCTTTCTGTTCAATTGGTTTTAGGTACCAACCAGGACCGTGGCGTTTTGCCAACAGAACAGCTATTCTTTCTTTTACATCATCAATTATAGCCTTAGTCGAAAAGGTTCCGGCATACTTTTTAGTACGGTCAGTTCGCTGCACTTTTCTGCTTTTCCAAACTTTGGGATCAAAATATCTTGAAATACCTTCATCTAAATAATTATCTATTTTTTCTATAATACTCATTTAAACTCGTTTTCGTTATTTTTTAAGAAGTCTTTCCTCTTTTTTCAAATCACCTATTAACTGACTT
>JAGYMO010000151.1 GCA_018400255.1 Deltaproteobacteria bacterium | reverse complement strand
CTGAATCCCGCTTTCAGCGGGAAACCTTTTAACCTGTGAACGCTTACTAATATATTTCCTGAAATACAAAAAATGGCACAAAGGTTGCTCTATAGTTAGGATAACCATTATTTATGTCATTAAACACTATTGTAATTTCTTAGGTCAGATAACTCAACATACGGAGAAACCATGGATATTGCCACCATAGCAGGCATAATAAGTGCATTTGGTCTTGTATTCATTGCAGTTGCCATGGGGGGGGGTATAGGCACTTTTATAAATATTCCCTCCCTCATGATTGTTGTAGGCGGAACCCTTGGAGCTACAATGATTAATTATCCCCTTAAGGACATGATTGGAGTTATGAAGGTAGTGCAAAAGGCAATATTTGCAAAGACTATTCCTGTCAAAGACCTTACGGAAAAATTTATGGACTTTGCACAGAAATCCAGAAAGGAAGGGATCCTTTCCCTGGAAGGTGAGATAAAGGACGTTAAAGATGAGTTTGTGAAAAAAGGCGTCCAGCTTTCAATTGACGGATTGGAGCCAGGGGAAATCAAAGAGATACTCGAAACCGAGGTCGACTTTATTAGAAAAAGGCACCAACTGGGAGCAGAACTATTTACTACCATGGGAACATTTTCACCTGCACTTGGCATGATAGGAACCCTTATTGGCCTGGTTCAGATGCTCCAATCAATGGATGACCCCAGCAAGATTGGACCGGCTATGGCCGTAGCTTTGCTTACTACATTCTATGGCTCAATTATGGCAAATATAATATTTTTACCTATAGCAGGAAAACTAAAAACGAGAAGCAAAGAGGAGATGCTTACAAAGGAGATGGCGATACAGGGCGTGATGTCCCTCTCCAACGGAGATAACCCCAGAATACTCAACCAAAAACTAAAGGCATTTATACCACCTAATTTGAGGAGTGAGATCCAAGGATAATGGCAAGGAGGAAGCAAAAAATAGAGGATGATAGTGAAGTAAACATAGGGTTGGTCTTAACTGTCTCAATCTTCCTTATACTCTTGACATTTTTTATTTTACTCAACTCTATCGCTGTAATAGACGAAAAAAAGACGCGCGTAGCGTTAGGCTCACTTATAGGTGCCTTTGGGAGCTTCACTGGAGGCCTATCTCCTATAAAGCTCGGCAAAAAAGACAGGGTTGTACCTATTTCACCACCTATGACTGATGAAAAACTAACTATAGACGAGCTTTTATCAAACATGGGGAAAGACTTGTCAAAACAAATCAAAATAGAACTAAGCGATGAGCGGGATACAATCACCCTGGGAGAAGATTCACTGTTCGAAGGTAACCAGGACAGACTCAAACCCTCTTCATACCCTGTATTAAACAAGATATGCGGCATTATAAAAAAGGGAGATTATCAGGTTGATATTATAGGGCATACTGATAACAGGCCTGCAGAGGAAAAAGGTCATGAATCAAACTGGGAGCTTTCTTCATCTATGGCCCTAAAGATACTCAACTATTTCCTACAAGAGGGGAAAATATCGCCAAAAAGGCTAAGTGCTCATGGCGCTGCATGCTACAGACCAATTGCGTCAAATGAGACTAGAAAATCGAGGAGCCTGAATAATAGAATAGAAATTATATTAGACTTTGATGCTGCAACGTATGTTAAGAGGATTTACAAAAAAAGTCCTTCAGGAATATTCACCTATAAAAGATTTAATTTCGATATTTTTAAATAACATAACACAACAGACATGAGCAATGGAAGAAGAAAAAACAAACCCTAATGCATGGATGATAACATTCTCAGACCTGATAATGCTCTTGCTTACCTTTTTCGTAATGATTTTGACCATGTCCTCGATGGACAAAAAAAAATTACAAGAGGCCTTCATAAAAATTGGGGGGGAGGCGGCGGGCATACTGGAGCTTACATCATCAAGGTCAGTTGCTAATTTAAACAAATTTATGAAGAAGCACAGGGAAACGGACAGCATGCTGGTAATAGACCATAATATTATTACTGATCTGCTTATACCTACCGATGATTCTGAAAACAACCTTGAGGAAGCGGTAGGTAATCTCGAAAAATTGATAGATATAATTGATGACGAGAGGGGTATTGTGATTTCATTTCAGGATAATATCCTGTTTTACCCGGGAAGCGCAAAATTACGAAAAGAGGCATTTCCCGTGCTGGATTCAATTACCACCGCTATTATTGGCTGTCTAAACGATATAGTTATTATGGGGCATACAGATAACACCCCAACCAATGCTACAAAATACAAATCGAACTGGGAACTCTCATCAAACAGGGGTCTTGCTGTGCTCGAGTATTTTTTAAAGGTCAAGGAATTACCCCCATACCGTTTCTCTGTAGGCGGCTATGGTGCCGCGAGGCCCAAACATCCCAATAACACACCGGAAAACAGGGCATTAAACAGGAGAGTCGAGATAATTTTTAAATACATATAGGAGATACAGATGGGTTATGGGGAAAATATAGATAAAAAGAGAAATAAAAGAGGTAAAATTTCACGATTAACAACCCTGGTACTTATCGCGGTTATGCTTGGGTCATGTCTATTCTTTGCCTGTGGAAAGGATAAGGAAGGAGTCTCTGGATCAAAGTCAAAAAACAAAGTCGAGGAAAATAAAATTATTGTGCCACTTGAGTCATTTATTGTCAATTTATTGGGCAAATCCAGGCTGGGTAATAGATATCTGAAGGTGATTATGCAGCTTGAGATTAATTCTGAAAAGGAGAAAGAGTTAATAGATAAACACAAACCGCAATTGCGCGACGCAATACTCCTGTTCTTATCTAACCAGACATTTGACGATGTTAAAACAGTAGAGGGAAAACTCGAATTAAAACAGTCACTACTGTCAAGGATAAACAATGTCTTGGGTCAAGCAACCGTGAAACAGGTGTATTTTACAGAGTTTGTAGTGCAATAAATGATATTTAACGAAAGCCTTTATGGTTAACAATTAAAAATCAATGGTATTTTCAATGAATTTTCATTGTCTGAGACAAGCACTTTATCAATTAAGATGAGGGAAAATTTCCGTGATTTTCTCTTACTAAAAATTTTATTTAACCTTAAGATATACACTATTACAGACATTTAAACGGGTAATTTATGACAAATGTTTTATCACAAGATGAGGTTGATTCGCTTCTTAGCGGTATAGACGAGGGGAAGGTTGAGACAGAGAAAGATACAGCTGAGATAAGTGGTGAGCTAACAGTATACGACTTCAGCAACAAAAAATATGGCGACCCTCAGCATAGAATGCCTGCATTAAGGCTTGTTAATGAGAGATTTGCCCAGCTATTAAGAACAAGCCTGTCGGCTGCAACACGTAAAATTATCGATGTTAACCTAACTTCCGTGCAGGCTACCAAGTTCGGTGATTTCGCCCGTTCCCTTCCTGTTCCAACAAGTCTAAATATAATAAGAATGGAGCCCTTTAAAGGTTATATACTGCTTTCTCTGGAGAGTACACTGGCATTCGCCTTTGTCGAAACCTTTTTTGGTGGAAAAATGTCAGGGCCCCAGAAGGTAGAAGGAAGGTCATTTACATTAATTGAAAGAAAGGTGCTGGATAAGATAGTCAGGATAATGATTAAGGACCTTCAGGACTCTTGGTCTAACATACATAAGGGCGAGATGAAATTTGTCCGGTCGGAAATGGACCCCCAGTTTGCCAATATAATCACCCAGAATGAACATATAATTGTAAATCGCTTTATAGTGGATTTCGAAATGTCGTCAGGCATTTTAACACTCAGCATACCCTACTCAACGATCGAGCCTATAAGGGAAAAATTACGCCGTAGATTTGAGGGGGAGAAGAGCGACACAGACAGAGGTTGGAAAGAATATATTGAAAAAAATATAATGGAACTATCTGTAAACCTAAATTGTATCCTGGATACCATAAAGATCACCGGAAAAGAATTTTTAGGTATCAAAGTTGGGGATATTATCCCTTTAAATAAAAGGCTGGACGAATCTATTACTGTAGAGGTTGAGAATATACCGAAGTTTAAAGGTAGCCCGGGAAACTCTAACAACAGAAGGGCTATAAAAATAAATGAATTTTTAAGGAGTGAATGATGAGCGAAGAAACTATAACAGAGGAAAACTCGTTAGAGGAAAAAACAGGGGAGCAGGCAGAAGGCCAATACGAACAAAAGGAAATGGAAAAATACGACCTTGGACTTATCCTTGATATCCCATTGGAATTATCCGTAGAGTTTGGCAAGGTAAAGATAGTGATTAATGACCTCATTCAGCTCGGACAGGGATCCATCGTAGAATTGGACAAGTCTGTCGGTGATCCGCTGGAGATATACATAAACGGAAAATTAATAGCAAGGGGAGAAGTTATAGTTGTTGATGATAAATTTGGAATAAGGGTTACAGACATCGTAAGCCCTATCGAAAGGGTAAAATCTCTTGCATGATAAATTATTACGTTGCGTCGAAGGATTGTAATGGAAGGCATGGCAAATTTTAATTTTATACATACCGGTCTTAAGACTATGGCCGTGCTTTTTATGGTAATCGCCCTTATCATATTAATACTCTATTTAATGAAAAGATTTTTGTTAAGGGGGCAAGGTATCAAAGGAGATATACCAATTAAAACAGTATCGTCGCTGCATCTTTCCCCAAAAGAAAGGGTTGAGGTTTTAGAAATCTCAGGTGAAAGGATTCTTATAGGTATAACACCCGGAAGCATTAACTTTTTGACCAAGCTTAATAATTCAAATGAAAAAGATAAAAGAACAGATGAAAACAACGAAATGCTGCGCACTCGGTAATAATCACAGGCTATTGAAAAACCTGTTTACGTTGATTCTTGCCGTAACTGTTTATGGCGCCCTCGCTCAGGATGTAATTGCAGCAGATTTTCTCTTTCCCTCATTACACCTTGGGGTTGAAAAAGGGGGAGATGCAGGAGATGTTTCAACCTTGTTACAGATTATCTTTTTGTTGACGGTACTTGCACTTGCGCCTTCAATTTTGATACTCATGACATCCTTCACGAGATTGGCCGTTGTTTTCTCCTTCCTGCGCCATGCCATGGGCACACAGCAGACTCCCTCCAATCAAATTATTGCAGGTTTAGCCCTTTTTTTGACATTTTTTATTATGATGCCTGTATGGCAGGAGGTTAACCGTTCAGCACTAAAGCCATACCTTCATGAAGAAATATCTCAGGAAGCTGCCTTAAAGGCCGCTATAGCTCCTATAAGAAAATTTATGCTTCAACAGACACGAGAAAAAGATTTATCTCTGTTTGTAAAAATGGCAAAGGTTGAGAGACCTAGCAATACAAAAGATGTGCCCGTGTCCATTCTAATTCCTTCATTTGTCATAAGCGAATTAAAGACAGCCTTTATTATAGGATTTCTTTTATATGTTCCCTTTTTGATTATAGATATGGTTGTGGCAAGCGTATTGTTGAGCATGGGAATGATGATGCTGCCGCCAATACTTATTTCACTGCCATTCAAACTGATGCTTTTTGTCCTTATTGATGGATGGCATCTGATTGTAGGTTCACTGGTAAAGAGTTTTATCGGCGGTTAAGGAGTAAGAATAATGGTCCAGAGGATCGAATATATAATTTAATGTATACGTAAACGATATGACGCCAGAGTTTGTTGTCACATTTGCCCAAGAGGCTATAAAAGTAACGATACTCGTATCAATGCCGATGTTAGGTCTTGGCCTTGCTATAGGCCTTCTGGTATCTATATTTCAGGCAGTAACACAGATACAAGAAATGACCCTTACATTCGTGCCTAAAATACTAATTGTTTTGCTGGCACTTTTGTTTTTTGCAGGCTGGATGCTTGATCAGCTAATGTCATTTACTTCAAATACTATTGAACAGATCCCGTTCTATATAAGATAGGGTGATATTGTATGCCTAACTCTATATAGCTAAGACAAGAAAAGATTTCGGTAAAATTATGCATTTTATGCCTTTACAATATGGAGAGTTTAAATCGTTTTTTCTAATATTTATCAGGATAAGCGTTGTTTTATTTATGTTGCCTTTTTTCAGTTCCAGGACAATTCCCGTTTTATCTAAGGCTGGCCTGGCTTTTATCATAACTATAATAATCTTTCCTGTCATAAGCTATAAGTTGAATGAGTTTCCAGAAACAACCTGGGGGGTAGTGCAATTGATCATATCAGAGCTTTTAGTAGGCATGATATTGGGATTAACAGTGCAAGTCTTTTTTGAGGCTGTCAGTATGATGGGACAGTTAGTTGGTTTCCAGACAGGATTTGCTATTGTAAACATCCTCGATCCTCAGAGCGGAACACAGACATCTATCCTTTCCAATATGGCCTATATGGTTGCCATGGTACTTTTTCTTACCTTAAACGGCCACTATATTTTACTCGGGGCCATTAGGGAGAGTTTTGAAATTATTAATGTGGGCTCACTAAGCCTGAATAAACGATTATTTAATGTGATCATGGGTGTCTCAGCTGAAATGTTTGTTTTAGCAGTCAAGATTGGTTCTCCAGCCATTGCCGCCCTTTTACTTACCAAGGTGCTCTTTGGTTTGATTACAAAATTAATACCCCAGATGAACATCATGATCGTAGCATTTCCAGTTCAAATTGTTATAGGCCTCATATTCTTTGGGATATCCATGATTGTGCTTCTAATGATTATGGAAAGGTATGTTGGGGATTTAGATCTACTATTAATTAACACTATGAAACTATTAAGAGTTTAAAATGGCAGAAGAGAATTTTGAAGACAAAACTGAACAGCCAACGCCAAAAAAAAGGGACGAGGCCAGAAAAAAGGGGCAAGTGGCCAAATCAAGAGAACTGCCCTCGGTAGCAGTAATCCTTTCCGGCATAACTACATTAACCTTTTTTTGTTCTTATATGTACAATTATATCCAAAAAATCATGAAAGAGGCCTTTTCCTTATCCGCCCTTAATGATGTCAGTGTAAATGGATTTATAATCTTTGCTGAGAGAATGCTCTCTCTGTTTATATTAGCAATGGTTCCTATATTTGCTGCCATTGTGATTACAGCAATTTTAACAAATGTAATGCAGGTAGGTTTTCTTATTTCCTATGAATCAATAAAGCCTACACTTTCAAAAATCAATCCAATAAAGGGCTTTGAGAGGCTTTTTTCAAAGCAATCCTTTGTAGAGCTATTCAAATCCCTACTAAAATTGGCTATCATTGGAGGTTTAGGTTACCTCGCAATAAAGAATGAGATAAAAGACCTTCCGCTATTAGGGGATATGGAAATTGCCTCGATCATAGTCTATATACTGAAAACAGCCTTTGTGATTGTTATAAAATGTATACTTGCTATGCTCTTCCTCGTTGCAATAGACTACGCCTTCCAGAAATGGGATTTTGAAAAAAAGCTCAAGATGACCAAGAAAGAGGTAAAGGATGAACATAAAAGATCAGAGGGGGATCCTCTGGTTAAATCAAGAATAAGAAGCATCCAGATCCAAATGGCAAGAAAGCGGATGATGCAGGCAGTTCCCAAGGCCGATGTGGTAATTACCAACCCAACCCATCTGGCCATTGCGCTGAAGTATGATAACTCATCCATGGAGGCACCGAAATTGCTTGCAAAGGGCACAGGTAAGGTAGCCGAAAAAATCAAGAACTTAGCGGAAACATACAATATCCCCATAGTTGAGAATAGGGAACTCGCACATAGCTTATACTCCCTGGTTGAGGTAGACCAAGAAATACCGGCATCCTTATATAAGGCTGTCGCGGAGGTGCTGGCATATATTTATAAACTGAAGGGAGATAAAAAATACGAGATGGCATAATAATTATACTATTTCGAAACCTACTAATAGATTTTAAAAAATAACTCAACGTTTGTGAAATGGAAAAAGAGCTGACACTAAATTCAAATCCTCCGGTCCCTGCCAGTGAAATACTGACAGTAATAGGGGTAGTAACTGTTCTTGTGGTTATGATTATCCCATTGCCGCCAATGATGCTTGACTTTTTTTTGGCCCTGAACATTACACTTTCAATAACTATTCTTCTTATTGCCATGTATGCATTAAGGCCCCTGGACTTTTCTATATTTCCATCCTTGCTCCTTGTTACTACACTTTTTAGACTTTCCCTCAATGTTGCGTCAACAAGACTGATACTTTTACACGGAAATGAGGGGCTATCAGCCGCAGGAAAAGTAATTAGATCCTTTGGACAGTTTGTTGTTGGAGGGGATTATGTAGTAGGAATGATAGTTTTTATAATATTAGTCATTGTCAATTTTGTAGTTATCACAAAGGGCGCAACAAGGATTGCGGAGGTTGCAGCCCGCTTCACTCTCGATGCCATGCCCGGAAAACAAATGAGTATCGATGCAGACTTGAATGCCGGGATCATAGATGAAGAGGAGGCAAAGGAACGCCGAAAAACAATAGCCAGGGAGGCTGAATTCCATGGAGCCATGGATGGTGCTGCAAAATTCGTCAGGGGAGACGCAATAGCAGGCATAATAATAACCATTATAAATATTATTGGTGGATTTATAATCGGTGTACTTCAGAGAAAGATGCCGATTGTAGAGGCAGCCCAGAACTATACCATGTTGACTATAGGTGATGGCCTGGTTTCACAGATTCCCGCACTTACAATATCTACTGCGGCAGGTATAATAGTTAGCAGGGCCGCATCCATGGATAGCATGGGAAAGGAATTTGGAAAACAGTTTTCAAGTTATCCAAAAGCAATCTATATTGCATCATTAACAATCTTCTCTTTTGGACTCATACCCGGGCTGCCCCATTTACCATTTATCATGCTTTCTTTAATCATTTCAGGGAGTATATATCTCTTAAGCAGGCAAACTAAGGCTGCCAAGGCAAAAGATCTTGAAACAAGAGAAAAGGAACAGGTTGATACAGGGCCAGAGCCTGTAGAGCATTTATTGGCTATTGACCCCCTTGAACTTGAAGTGGGTTACGGGCTTATTCCTTTGGTAGACAAAAAGCAGGGTGGAGAATTCCTTGATAGGGTTAAATCAATCAGAAGACAGTTTGCCATTGATATGGGAATCGTTATACCACCAATCCATATAAGGGATAACCTAAAGCTTAATTCATCCTCATACCAGATTCTTCTTAAAGGGGTAACAATTGCCGGCGCAGAACTAATGGTAAAAAACCTTATGGCCATGGACCCTGGTAATGTTACCCGAAAACTAAAGGGAATCGAAACAACTGAGCCGGCGTTTAATCTGCCGGCAATATGGATACCAGAGGCAAAAAAGGAAGAGGCCAAGCTTTCCGGTTATACAGTCGTAGACAATGTAACTATAATGGCCACACACTTAACTGAAATCCTTAGAAAATATGCGTCGGAGCTATTGGGGCGTCAAGAGGTGCAAAATCTACTGGATAATTTGAGTAGATCTTATCCAAAGGCCGTTGATGAATTGGTGCCAAATTTGCTTTCATTAGGAAATGTACAAAAGGTTTTGCAAAACTTACTGCAGGAAAGGATATCCATAAGAGATCTATTAACAATTATTGAAACCTTAGCAGACTATGCGCCATTGACAAAAGATCCGGACCTATTAACCGAGTATGTGAGGCATAAACTTTCTCGATCCATAATCAGCCCTTACATAGATGAAGATGGAACTCTAAAGTTGATAACCATGGCCCAAGATGTTGAAGATATCCTTATTAAGGGCGTCCAGAAGACAGAACATGGGTCGTATCTTTCGATTGATCCAAGGTTTGCGGACCCTATAATCAACTCTATAAGGGAGGAGACTGAAAAGGCCATGTCACAAAATATCCAGCCAATTCTCCTTACCTCACCATTGATTAGAAGACATTTAAAGAAAATGATTAATAACTTTATACCTTCACTGGTAATTCTTTCCCAGAGCGAGCTTTTAAATGACATGAGATTTAAATCCATAGGAGAAGTACAGTTAGGCCATGCAAATTAAAAAGTACAGGGCAGAAACCATAAACGAGGCCTTAATAAATATTAAAAAGATCTTAGGGCCAACCGCGATGATAGTTTCTACAAAGAAATTGAATAATGGCAGCAATAAAAATCTTTTCGAAGTGACTGCAATGGCATCAGAAGATGATGATCTTCATGAATACAATAGCCCTATAAGGGAAATCAAATCGGAGCTTATGAATATTAAAGAAATGATTTACCTTCTGGGGCATGGTGGAAGTATATCCGAATCGATTATTACGAATGCCGGGGCCCTTACTATTTATACAAAATTAATACGAAGCGGGATACATGATATTTACGCCAGAAAGTTTCTTGAAACGGCCGGGGCTCTCAATCCTTACTCAGGGGACACACAAGAAATACGAGAAAGAACAACTGAAGAGATTCTGAAGGTAATAAAGGTAAAGGATATATTTGAAACGAGGGATAAACAATCAGTGATTTCAGCGTTTATTGGAACAACCGGCGTTGGTAAAACAACTACAATTGCAAAGCTCGCCGCTCAGCAAATGCTCATGAAAGGGAAAAAAGTAGGTCTCATATCAATAGATAACTACCGTATAGGGGCTATGGATCAACTCAAAGCCTATGCGAATATTTTGGGGACACCATGTCTTCCGGCGTTTAATAAGAAAGACTTGCTTTTTGCCTTAAAAAGAATGGGCCAAAAAGATTTAATCTTTATCGATACAGCAGGCCATAGTCAATATGATATGTCGAGAATAGGGGAATTGCAAAAAATAATCACTGATGATCTGTCCATAAGCACCCACCTGCTTTTAAGTGTTTCGACATCGGAAACAGAAATGAAGAAGGCAGCAATAAACTTCAGCCCATTAAAATATAAAAGTTATATTTTCACCAAGATAGATGAAGCAGAGACATGCGGGTCAGTGATAAATCAGATCATGGAGGGAGCATTACCTGTTTCTTATTTAACTACAGGACAAAGCGTGCCGGACGACATTGAAAAGGCGAAGAAAGAAAACATCTTGGGCCTATTATCAATGGATTTGTGAATTCAGGGATAAAGGGGCAAAGGGACAAAGGGACAAAGCAAAACTGAATAGTTTATATGAAAGAAACTCGAAACTGGAAACTTGAAATTGGATAAAAAGGCATTCCGTGACTACTCACGTAGTCAGGTTGAAGGGGTTTAGACTGAAGGCTGAAGGTGTCAAAAAATCAAGATTGATGCACATAGGTGTAAATAAAGCAGATTTTCGCACCAAACATGGTGTCCCCGTAAACGGGATCTTCGACAAAACGAGCTGTATTTTCGTTTTTCCTAAGAGTCTTCAGTCTTCAGCCTAACTACCTGAGTAGTTACGATATTTTCTGCTAAAAACTTTATTATGTAACGAGGATTTGCAAATGGATCAGGCGTCAAAATTGAGAGGATTGATACTGAATGAATCTCTGCGAATTTATAAAAATAAACAAGAAGATAGAAGAGGTTTGTCTTTGCAAAAAGGTACGCCAAAGGTTATCGCCATAACAAGTGGTAAAGGTGGAGTAGGAAAAACAAATGTTGTTGGAAACCTCGCTATTGCATGCCAAAGGCTTAAAAAGAAGGTCTTGATATTCGATGCCGATCTTGGGCTAGCGAATATAGATATTATATATGGTATCAACCCAAAACATAACATAGAAGATGTCATAAAGGGTGAAAAAGCATTGTCTCAGATTATCGTGGAGGGACCTGAAGGCGTGTCATTGATACCTGCTAGTTCAGGCGTTCAGGAATTAGTTCATCTCTCAGAGGGGCATAAAATTAACTTACTAAACGAATTTGACATACTAAACAATATGTTTGACCTCTTGTTGGTAGATACGGGGGCTGGCATATCCTCGAATGTTATCTATTTTAATCTGGCGGCCGAGGAAAGAATTATTGTGGCAACACCTGAGCCTACATCTATAACAGATGCATACGCCCTTATGAAGGTCATGTTTTATCAGCATGGAACCAAAAATTTTACCCTGTTAATAAATATGGCCAGAGATGAAAAAGAGGCAAAATCTGTTTATCAAAATATGAGTAAGGCGGTGGAAAAATTTATGGCTAGTATATCCCTTGACTATGCCGGGTTCATTCCGTGGGACAGTATGTTGCAAAAGGCAGTTGCTAAAAGGAAACCGGTTGTATGTAGTTACCCTGAGGCGCCGGCAAGTGAGAACTTTAATAAGCTCGCGCAGTATCTCTTTAGGAAATCAGAGAAAAGACCCATGGACGGAAATATTAAATTTTTTTGGAAAAGGCTTGTTTCGGTAACAAAAGATTAAGGCCAATGACTAACTATATTAATAATTACCATGAAGTTATTCAAAAAAGCTACCACAAGGCAAATGAAACCACAAAAGAGGGCCTAATAATTAAATATGCCTCCTTGGTGAAATATATTGTCGATAGATTGGCCTTCAAGCTTCCATCAAATATATCAAAAGAAGAGCTAACGAGCGCAGGTGCAATCGGGCTGCTTGATGCTATTGATAAGTTCAAGCCTGAAATAGGATCTAAATTTGAGACATATGCCGAACACAGAATCAAAGGGGCTATATTAGACGAACTTAGAAAAATGGACTGGGTCTCAAGGTCTATAAGAAAGGATATACAGAGGATTGAAAATGCTATTAGCCAGCTAAGATTTACGCTGAAAAGGGATCCGGATGACCTGGAAGTTGCCCAGGAGCTTGGCGTGGATATTGAAGCATACTATAAAATGACTAACAGGGCATGGGGCGCAAGACTCCTAAGCCTTGAAGAACTTTTTCCAGATGGATTAGCCCCCAAATTTTCCAAGCAGATCTCTGATATTCCATCGCCATTTGATGAATTAAACACAAAAGAACTGAAACAAAATATATCCAAAGCACTTTCAAGCCTTGGAGAAAATGAGCAATTGGTAATGTCTCTCTATTATTATGATGAATTAACACTCAAGGAGATAGCAAAAGTTCTTAATTTAACAGAGTCAAGGATAAGCCAGATACATTCCAAGGCAATAATAAAATTACGGGCAAGGCTCAAGCCCTACAAGGCAAGTTAATTAAAAAACCTTTAGTTTTTTGAGGGCACATATAAATGCCAATTGACACTGAAAAAATCTCAGAAAATATGCCAAAAAATACCTCCGGGCACGAAGTAACTGAGTCTGGGGATATCTCAAACGATGAGTCGGCAAACGGAAAAGATAAACAAGAAAAACGTTCCAAAATAAATTGTATCTTTAAAACAATATGCCGATTGTTCGGGGCCGGAAAAAGACCGATCTTTTACGGCGCATTGGGTTTATCATTATTATTGTTTACTGGAGTTATATATCTAAAGTGGGACGACATTAACTCATTCTTAAAAATAAATGCCCAAAACGATACGTTTACCAACCCCACTAAAAAACTATATCACGTTAATCGGGAAAAAGATGACCAAGAAAAAGTACGCGGCAACAGAAGCATTTCTTATGACAAGAAAAATGAAATATTTTCACTTAAGTCTTTTGTCATACCCTTTAAAGAACAAAACCAAACCTATATTTCTATGGATATTTCATTTTCTGTTTATGATAAAGAGGTAAAACAAATAATAATAGATAAAAGCAGCTGGATCAGGGCATTGATCTACGACATATTGAGAAAAGAGATAACCATAAATAAGGGGGTCCCATTATTGGAAAACATGAAAATAATTATAGTAGATGGTATAATCGCGGCATTACCTGATATAAAAATTGATAAAGTTTATATAACAAATTTTTCCGTAGTTTAAGGTATCACATCAATTTTGAATCTTTATCATTCAATTTTCTGACTGAAGGAGGCCTTAAATACACACATCTGGACATTCGAGCAATATGTATTGATTCATTTTTGAATCAAAACATTAGGGCCTTATGCGCATGTTGCAAAAAGGAGAAAAAATGGCAAGTACGGGCGATATTAATATAGTTCTTGGCCAGGGAAGCGCCATAAAAGAGGTGCACAATGTGAGGAAACAAAGCTTAGAATTAAATCAGCAGTTTGTTGCTCAAAGAACAGAAAACAAGAAGAAAGAGGAGAAAAAAAAGGTACAAGAATTCGATACGGATAACAAAATAACGATATCAGACGATGAAGAAAAAAAGGGCACTGAGGATAAAGATAAAAAGAACGGGGGAAAAGATTCAGGCAAAAAACAATTAGAGGATGAACTAAAAACCTCTGATTATTCCATTATCGACATAAAGGTCTGAGAGGATCTCATGATAATTCACGCATCACATTTTGCTTTAGCGCAATAGACGGTGGAGCCCCACGGGAAAGCCCGTGGCACCACTTGGTTTCGCCGATTCGCT
>JAGYMO010000150.1 GCA_018400255.1 Deltaproteobacteria bacterium | reverse complement strand
GGAGAGCGTTTATCCGTTAAATGTTCCATTGAAGGTGGACATAAACTGGGGGAAAAACTGGGATGAGGCGCACTAAGTTTTAAAAAATATGTGGAATCTTTTCCATCATCACATTATTTAGCGATGTATTTGTTTAAGAAATTTATGGCTTTGCTTTAAGTTATTTATACAATTAAATATGTTAAGAGATAGACCTTAAACATTTATGATTACTAACGGGAGAATTATTTAGACGAGAGAGCTTTATAAATGAAAATTAAATATTGCGAGTTTTGTTAATTCATATCGGCTCGAGGAGATTAACGTGGAAGATTATTATATTGGGATTGACGCTGGATCAGTAAGTGTAAACGCTGTTGTAATCAACAGTAAAGGTGAATTAATTTATGAATCCCCTTACAGGAGGCATTTTGGAGGGGCAGAGGCATTGGTTTATGATACAGTAAACGAGCTTTACAACCGGCTCGGAACAGATTCGATAAAAGCCCTGGCAATTACTGGAAATCATGGGAGGATAATAAGTGAGAGGATAGGTGTTCTTTTTGAGTTTGAGTCCATAGCCCAAATCCTTGGCTCTATTCATCTGCAGCCTGATGTTAGGAGCATCATCAGCATGGGTGGGCAGGATACGGCATTGTATATCCTTGGACGTAATGGTGACGCGTGGGAACTTGATGATTTTAATACGAACACACCTTGTGCCTCCGGCACGGGCTCCTTTCTTGACCAGCAGGCTGAAAGATTGGCTTCATCGATATATGGCAGTGATAAAAATGTTTCTGATACGCATATATCTCAGATATTAGAGGATTTTATCGCGTTAGGCCTTAAGAGCGAGAGCCCTGCAAGGGTAGCATGCAGATGCACTGTGTTTACTAAATCGGACATGATACATCTTCAGAATAAAGGTGAGAAACTGGAGGATATAATTGCAGGTCTTCATATAGGAAATGCGTCTAATTATATAAGCACTATAGTTTCAAACAGGACACTGCCTAAACCAATAGTGTTTATTGGTGGGCTCGCCGCAAATGAGCTTCAAGTTCGTGCATTTAAGGCCCATTTTCCAGGACTTGTTGTGCCCCCGTATTTTAATTCCGTTGGCGCATTAGGCGTAGCGCTTCATGCAAAAGAATCAAATATTTCCAATAAACCCGACTTTAAAAAACTTAAATCCATGACTGAGAAGGGAATGTTTTCTTTCCCTACAGCTTCAAGGCTGACCTTAATAAAGACTGATTTCCCAGAGGATAATAATATAGAGATACAGTTAAAAAAACAGGAGCGAACGCCTGTATATTTAGGCATTGACATAGGATCTACCACCACTAAATATGCCCTTATAACCCAGGACAAGGAAATTGTTGATAAGGAATATCGGCAGACAATGGGTAAACCCATAGAGGTAATCCAGAGTTTACTAAAGATACTAAAAGAAAGAAATGGAGATACAATAGAGATTATGGGAGTGGCCACCACCGGTTCCGGCCGGATGGTGGCTGGCGATTTTCTCAATGCGGATTTGATCCTCGATGAAATAACTGCCCACGCACGAGGAGCTGTCGAGATAGATCCCTCCATAGACACAATTTTTGAGATTGGGGGGCAGGATAGTAAGTACATATCTATTGCTAACACACATCCACTGGACTTTGATATGAACAAGGTATGTGCCGCTGGAACAGGCAGTTTCCTTCATGAATTGGCCAATAAAAATGGTATCAATATTGTCAAAGAGTTTCAGGAGATAGCCTTGTCCTCAAAGAGACCCATAAAATTAACGGAACGCTGCACGGTATTTATGGAGTCTGATCTTGTATCATACGCACAAAAAGGTGCTGCAAAAAATGATCTTATCGCAGGTCTTTGCTACGCCATAGTATATAATTATTTGCACAGGGTAGTGGGTAGCAAAAAGATAGGCGATAGAATAATGTTTCTTGGGGGCCCATCCCTTAACAAGGCAATTGTTGCGGCCTTTGAGGCAGTGTTGGGAAAAGGCCTTTTTATACCAAAGCATAGAGAGGTTCTCGGGAGCTTTGGCGCGGCTATAAGCGTACAGAAACACATGAAGATTGAAAACACAACCAAATCCGTGTTTAGAGGTCTGGAAGAAGCTATCAGTGACAAGCTGGAATACAAGGAGGCTATCTGTCATGCAGATCCTCAATGCCACAATGAATGTAAATTAAAGATATACAACTTTGGCGGCAGAAAAAGTATATGGGGCGGTGAATGCGGTCGTTACGAGATTAGAGGAAATTATGGAGAAAAAAAGGAAGATTATTTTAAGCTAAGAGATGAAATATGGGAAAGTTATATCAAAGGGCTTTATCATGATCTTGGTGATTTAAAGACAAGAGATGGCAAAGATGATAACAGGGCGGTGTTTGAAATAGACGGAAGACCAACAGTTGGCCTTCAAAGGGCCTTATATAATCATCAGATAGGTATTTTTTGGGTAACCTTTTTTGACCGGCTCGGTTTTCGCCCTGTATTGACCCAGAAGACAAATGATAGGGTTTCCAAATTAGGCATTGAATCAATGACAACTGAAACATGTTTTCCTGTTAAGGTATCTCACGGTCATGTCAGGGACTTAATAGGAAAGACAAGACACCTTTTTCTGCCGGCTATCATCAATCTTCCATTTGATGAGGAGACAGAGAATAGTTATTACTGCCCTATGGTTCAGGGGAATCCATACATGTTAAAGACCGCATTAGGATTAAGAGATGAGGATATACTGAGCCCGGATGTTCATCTTAATTATGATGTTGATTTGTTAGCTATTGAATTATTTGACCAAATTGGACATAGAATAAAGCGCGGCATAAAGGAAATTAAGGGTGCCCTGGAAATAGCATCGAAAAGGCAAATGGAATTTGAAGAGGAACTTTATAGAAAAGGATCAGAGGTAGTTTCCTCCTTGAAAGACGGTGAGCCGCTCATCATAGTTAGTGGGAGGGCATATAACCTTTACGATGAAAAACTAAACCTAAGATTAGGGCAAAATCTATCGAAGATTGGGATAAATGCCCTTCCCATGGACTTTTTAGATGTTCGAGATACAGACATGCTCGATTTTTCGAGTATGTACTGGGCTTATGGTACTCAGATGCTGAAGGTAGCCAAGATAGTAAAGAAAAACCCTAATTTTTTTGGACTTCATATCTCAAATTTTAGTTGCGGACCGGACTCTTTCAATGAGCATTTTTACAAATATATCATGAAGGAAAAACCGTGTCTAATTCTTGAACTAGATGAGCATAGTGCTGTAGCTGGTGTTATGACAAGGCTGGAGGCATTTAAAAATGTAATACAATCTGTAAGGCGTGTTGAGGTCGCAGAAAACCACCATATTAGAATCAGCGCCACAGGGGCTTAAGAAATGAAGACTATAGATCAATTTAAAAGAAGTGAACAGACAGATACATTTGATGAAATATCTAAGGGTGTAGGTCATTTTGATGTTAAGGGAAAGACAATTCTTATCCCGGAAATGAACCGGATAGGGTGCCACCTAATGGCTGGCGTATTTCGTGGCTTTGGAGTCAGTTCTTTTGTCATGGATACCTACAAGGGATTAGATATGGGAAAAGAGCATACCTCGGGTAAAGAATGTTTTCCCTGCATAGTTACCCTTGGGGATATTCTCTTGTATATGAAGAAGGAGGAAGAAAGGCTTGGGGATCAGTTTAATCCCGAAAGCTATATGTATTTCATGCCTGAGTCAGGTGGTCCCTGTAGATTTGGCATGTATAACAAATTTCATCGTATAATACTTGACTCAATCGCAGGTTTAGACAGACTGAAAATAGTTACTTTAACGGCTGACAATAACTATTCATTAGATGGGCTGCTTCCAAAGGAAAAGGTCCTAGAATTTCGTAAGGCCGCCTATCTTTCTGTTGTAATAGGTGATGCACTGGATAGGCTATTGTGGAGGATAAGGCCTTATGAAAAAAAGGAGGGCGAGGCAGATATATTTATAAATAATGCGATTGAGCGGATGACGGAGTTTTTTTCTAAATATTCATCCGGAAAAAATCTGCACAAAATAGTTGACGAATTAGAAGAGATTGTTAAAAAAAGCAGGGAGGTTATCGATCCAGATATACCGAGAAAACCAATTGTAGCGGTAGTTGGGGAAATTTATGTAAGATCACATCTTAAGACCAATCAAGATACCATAAGAATGCTTGAAAAGTATGGTGCTGAAGTAGTAAATGCCTCTGTTGGTGAATGGATAAACTATATTACCTATGACCAGGTAAGGATGGCAAAAAGAGATTTAAAGATAGGGCTTAAAAGTTTAAGAATAAAGGATATAAAGGATTCTCTTTTTCGCTATCTTAAATATTCCATGACCCTTTTTTACCAGTATATGCAGCAGAGAAAGATATACAGGCTGGCGTTAAAATATATTGACATCCAGGAAGATCATAAGATTGGTCATTTGGAAAAAAACCTGAAGAATAATAATGCCTTTTCCTTTGAAGTCGGCACTGAAGCGTGCCTTAGCATACCATCAGCATTGGAGTATGCGCGTAAAGGGTTCAATGGAGTTGTAAATATATTCCCCTTTACATGCATGCCAAGCAATCTTACATCCTCCATAGCTAAACCCTTAATGTCCAGGTTGCATACGCCATACTTAGATGTGTCGTATGATGGATCCTTTCAGCCAGGAAGGGAACCTGCATTGAGAACGTTTATGTATCAGGCATATCAACACTTTAAGGTAAATGGAAGGGCGTAAATGTCATATAAGATGCTTATAAATGCGGTAGAGCCGGAAGAATATAGAGTGGCTATCTTGAAAAATGAAGAGTTGGACGGATTTTATATTGAAACCTCGATGAAAGAGGAGATAAAAGGGAATGTTTACAAAGGCGTAGTTGTTAGAATAGAGCCAAGCCTGCAGGCCGCCTTTATTAATTTTGGGAAAGACAAGAATGGTTTTTTAACCTTAGGGGAAATACACCCAGAATATTATGAATCCCAGGGCATAGTAAAGGATTCAAAGGCCTCTGTTTCCATAGACAATGTATTAACTAAGGGAAAGGAACTCCTTGTACAGGTAACCAAAGAGATGGGCGGAAGGAAAGGTGCCTATCTCACTACATATATATCCTTAGCCGGCAGATATCTTGTTTTAACCCCGGGCAGGACGAACAGCGGTGTATCGCAAAAAATAGAGGACGATGAGGAAAGACAAAGACTTAAATCCATCATGAATCATTTGAGACTGCCTGATGGGGTTGGATATATAGTGAGAACCGCTGCCCTGGGTCAGAAGAAGAAGACGTTGGCCAGAGATCTTAACAATCTTTTGAGGATGTGGCAGGATATCAAGGAAAAGGCGGAAAGCTTACCGTCACCCTCTATTATTTTTAAGGAGCAAGACTTAGGCCTGAGGACCTTGAGGGACCATTTTAGTGCAGATGTTGATGAAGTCCTGGTAGACGATTTACAGACATGGTCAGAGGTAAAAGATTTTATGAGGATTATATCCCCCAGGCACATAAGAAGGGTAAAGCTTTACAAGGAACGGACGCCTATATTTTCTGAATACGGGATTGAAAAACAGATTGAACAGATCTACAATAATAAGGTGCCGTTAAAAAGCGGAGGCTCTATTGTTATAGACTCTACAGAGGCCTTATTTGCAATTGATGTAAATAGCGGGAGGTCAATAAGGGAAAAAGGTATAGAGACTACAGCCTTCAAGACAAATCTTGAGGCGGCAAAAGAGATATTAAGGCAGCTAAGGCTCAGGGATATAGGTGGGCTTGTAGTAATAGACTTTATCGATATGAAAGAGCAAAAACATCAAAGGGAGCTCATGAGGGTTGTCAGGGAGGAAGCGAAGAAGGATGGCGCTAAGATAAGTTTTTCCTATATCTCTAAGTTTGGATTAATGGAACTGAGCAGGCAGAGACTCAGACCCTCTTTAGAATCAAAGACCTATCAGATATGCGAGTACTGCCAGGGCAGGGGAATAGTAAGGTCTGTTGAGGCTACGGCGTTGTCTTTTCTTCGGAAGATATGGCAGGGCTCCTCAAGAAGCGATGTAGAAAAGGTGACCGGAACTTTACCAAGCAAGGTTGCCAACTACCTTTTAAACAAGAAACGAAAGGAGCTCGCTGAATTAGAAAAACGCTATGAGATAAGTATAGAGATTCAAGGCGACCCTGAGTTACCCATTTGGGGAGGTGACCTGGAGTTTATTAATAAGAAATTAGCAGCGGAGATGTAATTTTACAATGCGCCTGTAGCTCAGTTGGATAGAGCAGCGGACTTCTAATCCGCAGGTCG
>JAGYMO010000149.1 GCA_018400255.1 Deltaproteobacteria bacterium | reverse complement strand
ATCCGCCGTTTTTGTGGCGGGCAGAACGCTGAACCCGTGAACGGTTACAATTTACCTTTCTAAAAAACACAGCCGAAACTACTCTTCAACCAGCCTTGCCACACTTATTACCTTCTCATTTTCATTAAGGTTAATGACTCTCACACCCTGCGTATGTCTTCTGATTACGGATATATCCGAAGCCTTAATTCGTATAATTTTTCCCTGTGTCGACAATATCATCAGCTCATCATTTTGCGTCACCTGCCTCGCGTTTACTACTAAACCATTTCTCTCGGATGACTTTATTAAGAATATACCCTTTCCACCTCTTTTCTGTATCCTATATTCACTGGTATCGGTTCTCTTGCCGTATCCATTCTCTGTTATTGTAAGTATCGTTGTGCCTTCGTCCAAAATCTCTATGCTAACCACTTCGTCTGCTTTATTAAGTCTAATACCTGTATTCCCCGCGGCCACACGTCCCATACTTCTCAGGTCAGCCTCGTTGAAACGAATTGCCTTTCCCATTTTAGAGGCCAAAAAGATATCCTGCTCACCGCTTGTCACTTGAACACCTACTAACTCATCACCTTCATTTATTTTAATGGCAGCTATTCCTGTAGGCCTGGGCCTGCTGTACGCGGAAAGATTGGTTTTTTTTACTAAACCCTTCTTGGTTGCAGTTATTAAATATTTAGCGTCTTCAAAGCCCTTTAAAGACATTACAGTTGCAATGCGCTCGTCTGGGTGAAGGTTTAATAAATTCACAATTGCTGTCCCTTTTGATAATCTTCCAGCCTCTGGAATCTGGTGGATCTTCCTCCAGTACATTCTACCTGTATTCATAAAAAAAAGCATATTATCATGGGTTGAGCCTACAAACATAGAAACAACGAAATCATTTTCACGGGTTTTTGTGCCTGATATACCCTTTCCACCTCTTTTCTGTGCCCGATAAAGGCTTATGGGACTTCTCTTGATGTAACCAGCATGACTCAGCGTTATTACCATATCTTCTTCAACAATAAGATCCTCGACATCTATATCCTGTGTCTCAGCGATAATCTCCGTCCGCCTATCATCGCCGTATTTCTCTCTAATCTCTTTTGTCTCGTTTTTTATAATTTCAAGAACAAGGGCGTCATTGTTCAAAATAGCCCTAAATTTCTCTATGTCCTTGATAACACTGTTATACTCGGTGTTTATTTTGTCTCTTTCAAGCCCTGTTAAACGCTGCAACCTCATATCGAGAATCGCCTGCGCTTGTATATCAGAGAGTTGAAATGTATCTACGAGTTTAATCTTAGCATCAGAAGGGCTCCCCGATGCTCTAATCAGCTTTACTACACTATCTAATTGATCAATAGCGATTCTTAGTCCCTCTAAAATATGGGCCCTTTCTTCAGCCTTTTTTAATTCAAAGGATGTCCTTCGTGTTATTATATCCTTTCTGTGGTCAATGAAGTACCCTATTATCTGTTTTAGATTCAAGACCTCCGGCTTTCCATTGACAATTGCAAGCATAATGATACCAAACGAGGTCTCCATTTGGGTAAATTTATACAAACGATTTAAGATTATACTTGCTGCCGCATCTCTCTTAACATCAATTGCTATTCTCATGCCATCACGGTCTGACTCATCCCGTATATCGCTTATTCCCTCGATCTTTTTAGCCTTAACAAGTTCTCCTATGTACTTAAGTAAATTCGCCTTGTTTACCTGATATGGTATCTCGGTGATAACAATCCTCTCTCTATTTTCCCCAATCTTCTCAATAAATGCCCTTGCACGAACTTTAAGTATACCCCTGCCAGTTAAATAGGCCTCCTGAATGCCTTTTACTCCATAAATAAAGCCTGCTGTAGGAAAATCCGGGCCCTTTATGTCTTCCATTAGTTTTTTTAACGGTATTTCGGGGTCATCTATGGTGTTTATAATGGCATTGCTAACCTCCTTAAGGTTATGTGGGGGGATATTGGTAGCCATTCCAACCGCTATTCCCGAGGAGCCACTTATTAACAGGTTTGGTATATTCGTGGGTAATATCATCGGTTCCAATAAGGACCCATCATAGTTTGGTGTAAAGTCGACAGTTTCTTTATCAACATCTAATAAAAACTGCTCGGCTATATCATTCATTCTTATCTCGGTATACCTCATAGCTGCAGCGGGGTCCCCATCAACTGAACCAAAATTACCCTGACCATCTACTAAGGGATATCTCATTGAAAAGCCTTGTGCCATTCTAACAATAGTGTCATAGACTGCAGCGTCACCATGGGGATGGTATTTTCCTATAACATCTCCAACAACCCTCGCGGATTTTTTATGGGGCCGATTATGATAGTTTTTTAGTTGGTCCATGGCGAAAAGGATTCTCCTATGAACCGGCTTTAATCCATCCCGAACATCTGGCAATGCCCTTCCGACTATAACGCTCATGGCATATTCCAGGTAAGACTTTTTCATCTCTTCTTCTATCGTGACAGTAGCCAAATTTGTTTCTTGATCTAAATTCATTTTATCTCCCTGAACTAAAGACTAAAGATAGATAGTTTTCAAAATATAATTTACATAATCCAGTTTTTTTATAGTACAAACCTTGATAAACAATACAGAGATTAAAAGAAAGGTCGATATCCTCATGGCTATAAAGTAGCACGTACTAAGTATTTTGTTAATACAAGAGGCCGGTACATACAAAAAATTCAATGAAATGATGTGGAGTCCCACGGGCAAGCCCGTGGTACCACCTGGTTTCGCCGATTCGCTTCGCGAACGGCGGGCTTAGTGGTACGACATCCCGACTAGAGGCGCATTCATCCACGGCTAAAGCCGTGGCTTTCTGCGGTCGGAGTAAAATGACTTTTTATGAAACCATCAACGTTTGAGCGACATATAAAGAGAAGGAAACAAATTAACCAATGTGGATAAAAGAACCAGGTCCAGTTACAGATAACACTGAATTTTTAGGAAGACCTGAGATATGCACCTATTTGTTAAAAGGGGATATCTATTCTCTTATTGGGGGTGGTATGGCCCATGTTGTACCTGATGTATTAAAACAAGTCGAAAATCTAAAAGTAGACATAGAGAGGATTAGATATTTAGTTGTTCTTCACACCCACTATGATCACCTTGGAATGGCACCGTACCTATCAAGGCATTGGCCGTGGCTAAAGGTTGCGATTTCAAGCGTAGGAGCAAGTATCTTAAAAAATAGAAATGCCCTAAAGGTAATAGAGGATCGTAACAATGAATTTATAGAGGCAGATAATAATCCTGAGGGCATAGAACCGCTGAACATTGTTGAAAATGGGTTTCCTGTTCATCATATATTTCATGAAAGAGCAGAGATGGATCTCGGAAATAAAATCAAGCTTTATATTCTTGATACCCCCGGGCACTCTGTATGCAGCCAGTCACTCTATGTCCCTAAAGAATACGCATTATTCCCTTCTGATAGCATGGGCGTACTAACCGAAAACCAAATCATGCCTGTGGGTAGTTCAAATTATGATCAGTTTCAAGAAAGCATAGAGAGGTTAAGCAAAACGGGCGCTGAAAATATCTGTCTTGAACATTTTGGAGCCTTGACCCCTCCTGATGGAGGGGAATTCGCCCAAAAAGCAAAAAAATCAGCTGAAGCATTTCGTGAGAAAATGATACTCATATTTAAAGAAACCAATGATTTGGATGAAACGGCGAATACGCTTTATGTGGATTTCAAATGCAGGCTGTCAGATTTAGGTCTATTGCCGGAGAATCTTATGAAGGATATATTAAAAAGGATGATACTATTTGTTAACAGGCTTAGGTAAAATTGTATGTCTTCTTAGTGTATTAATAGTAACAAGGAACTAATAAATGAAAGATAAAGCCATATTGACCTATGACGGAAAAAGCTATGAGTTGCCAGTTATACATGGATCTGAAGGTGACAAGGCTATTGACATTACCAATCTTCGTAAAGACATTGGTCTTACTACCTTTGATCCCGGGTTTGGGAATACAGGCAGTTGCAAGAGCAGCATCACATTTATGGACGGAGATAAAGGCATATTAAGGCACTGCGGCATACCAATCGAACAATTAGCTGAGCATTCGAGTTTCGTAGAGACGGCTTATCTCTTAATAAACAGCGAACTTCCCAAGAAAGATGAGTTAGAAAGATTTTCCAGTATGCTAAATGACCACTCCCTTGTGCATGAAGACATGCGTTCATTTTTTGAAAATTTTCCAAGAAGGGCCCATCCAATGGGTATTCTATCGTCTATGGTTAATAGCCTCATGGCATTTTACCCAGAGATTCCTGAAAAAACGGAAGACGAGCAGATAAATATCACCTTTGCAAGGCTGCTTTCCAAGGTAAGGTCATTGGCTGCGATGTCATACAAGATATCAAGGGGGCATAAGCTTGTATACCCTTCAAATCGTCTATCCTATTGTGCCAACTTTCTGAACATGATGTTTGATTCCCCTGTGAGGCCCTATGTCATTGAGGAGGATCTCGTGCATGCCCTTAATGTGTTTTGGATTTTACATGCGGACCATGAACAAAACTGTTCAACATCGGCAGTTCGCCTTGTAGGCAGTGCTCGCGTTAACATTTATGCGGCCATTTCTGCAGGTGTTGCCGCTCTATGGGGGCCTCTTCATGGAGGGGCAAACCAGGCAGTTATAGAAATGCTTCAATTGATTTATGATAGTGGGGGAGATATAACACCTTTTATAGCAAAGGCAAAGGATAAGAATGATTCTTTCAGGCTGATGGGCTTCGGCCACAGGGTTTATAAAACATATGATCCAAGGGCGAAAATAATGAAAAAAATGTGCGATACCGTTCTAAAGCAACAAAAGAAGAACAATCCACTCCTGGGCATAGCCAAACGACTTGAAGAAGTGGCCCTTAAAGATTCATATTTTATAGAGCATAACCTTTACCCAAATGTGGATTTTTATAGCGGGATAGTGCTTACAGCCCTTGGTATACCAAGAAATATGTTTCCTGTAATGTTTGCCATTGGACGCCTTCCCGGGTGGATCAGCCAGTGGAGGGAAAGCATAGATGACCCACATTGGAGACTCCATCGTCCCAGGCAGGTATATATTGGAGCAAAGAAAAGAGACTACGTGCCAATTGACAAGAGAGTATAGGCTTACCTATCTATTCTTTTCAGATCTTATGTAACCAAGTAAACCACCGGCTATTAAAATATCATACAAACGTGGAGACAGGCTAAGCATGATTTTAATGGTAAATCCCTTTGTTAGATTGTTTAGCTTTAAAGGTTTTCCTTCCCGAATAGTAGAGATTACATTTTTAATATGCAGCCTATCTCCTAGGGAAAAACGGGCTAAGTCCTCTTCATTACTAAATTCTAGTGGTATTACGCCAAAGTTTACAAGGTTTGCCTTATGGATTCGAGCAAAAGATTTCGCCACAACTGCCCGAATGCCTTTAAAACGAAGGGCAGATGCAGCATGTTCTCTGCTTGAACCTTGTCCATAATTCCTGCCAGCTAAAATAAATCCTCCCTTCCCTTGCTCTGCCCTGTTTAAAAAACCTGAATCTACCTTATAAAATAAATACTGAGATATGGCTGGAAGATTGGATCGAAGTGGTAATATCTCTGCCCCACCTGGCAGGATATCGTCCGTAGTAATGTGATCGCCTACTATCAAAAGTGTTTCTCCCCTCAAGTCAGCGGAAAGAGGATCAAACGCAGGTAGCGGCATTATATTCGGTCCACGCACTACCTCGATATCTTTCCATTCAATAGACGGTTTGATTATCATATCATCATTAACTAAAAAATTATCGGGGAGGCTTATTGACATAGTAGAACCAGTTCTCCTGGGATCAGTAATAACTCCTTGAAGGGCTGAAGCTGCAGCCGTTTCAGGGCTAACCAGATAAATGAGGGCATCTTCGGTTCCGCTTCGGCCTTTAAAATTTCTATTAAATGTACGCAGGGTAACCCCTTTCGAACAAGGTGCCTGCCCCATTCCAATACACGGACCACAGGTACTCTCAAGAATGCGCGCCCCTGCTGCTATCATTTCATAAAGCCCACCATTTCTCGATAATTCCAGAAGTACCTGGCGAGATCCAGGTGATATAACAAGACTTAGCCCACTCGGAATGACCTTACCCTTAATAATCGATACCACCTTTAGCATATCCTCAAGAGAGGAATTTGTGCAGGAGCCTATCGCCACCTGATCTATGGGGCAGCCTTCCAGCTCTCTTACAGGCACAACATTGTCCGGCAGGTGTGGCTTAGCTATAAGGGGTTCAACAGCGGAAAGATCAATAACTAATTCGTCATCATACCCTGCATCATTATCTGCCTCAACCTTCTTCCAATGATTTTCCCGCGCCTGGGCCCTGAAATATCGTCTTGTAATATCATCACTTGGGAAAATTGCCGTGAGCGCCCCTAATTCAATACTCATATTTGTAATAGTAGCCCTCTCTGTAGCGTTGAGGGTTTTTACGCCAGGCCCGGAAAATTCGAGTATTTTACCTAATCCCCCTGACACAGATAATCGTCGTAATATTTCAAGTATCACATCCTTTGCGGATGACCATAGCGGGAGCTTCCCTTCAAGTTTCACCTTCAAGACCAAAGGCATAGCCATAAAAAAGGGTTCTCCAGCCATAGCAATAGCTACATCCAGCCCACCAGCACCTATAGCAAGCATCCCGACCCCACCAGCGGTGGTAGTGTGGCTGTCAGCCCCAAGCAGAGTTTCTCCCGGCATAGAAAACCGTTCAAGATTAACCTGATGGCATATCCCATTGCCTGCCCTGGAAAGGTATATCCCAAATTTTTTACAGGCAGACTCAATGAATCGATGGTCGTCCATATTTTCATATCCTGCCTGAAGTGTATTATGATCAATAAACGCCGTTGATCTCTTTGCCTTAATCCCTGAGATGTTGAGCGCCTCAAATTGTAACAATGCTAGCGTTCCAGTAGAATCTTGAATAAGGGTATTGTCGATGGAAATTCCGATTTCACTGCCGGCAGAAAGCTTTCCGGATACCAAATGAGAACCAAGTATCTTCTGCACAATATTTCTTCCCATTTTTTCTCCCTAAAAATGTCGTACGCCGTAATGTATTTCTTACGTATCCTGGATAAATATAAAAAACTACAAAGCAAAAAGAACTTTGATAGGCTCACCAAAGTCAACTACTATCCCTAAAAGGGATAGCTTGAGGGTCAGAGGCACACAGGCACAGA
>JAGYMO010000148.1 GCA_018400255.1 Deltaproteobacteria bacterium | reverse complement strand
ATTATGTTATAAAGATATTTAATGAATAAGGATTCTTACCAAAGGAAACGTAATAATGTTGTTGCCTGATATAGTAAAAATACGGGAAGTTGCCCCCCGTGATGGATTTCAGTCCCTCAAGGTTTTTTTGCCAACTAAAAAAAAACTGCTGATTATTAATGCCATCCTGGATGCAAATATAAGGGAAATCGAGGCAACCTCGTTTGTAAGCCCCTCAGCCATTCCCCAATTCAAAGATGCCCCGGAACTTGTAGCTAAATTGCCCCGTCAATCAATAACGTATGCGGCGCTTGTGCCAAATTTGAGGGGCGCAAGCGATGCTATTAAGGCTCATATAGACCGTCTCGTGGTTGTTATATCGGCCACCGAGGCACATAATCAGGAAAATGTGCGTCGCAGCATCAGCGAATCCATTGCGGATCTGGATGCCATCTTCGCGCTTGCACGGGCACATGAGACCCCTGTTACTGGATCTGTGTCCGTCTCATTCGGCTGTCCATACCAAGGAGATGTTCCTCAAAAAGATGTCTATAATCTGGTGAATGCCTATATTTCAAGGGGTGCAACATCTGTTATGCTTGCTGATACAACTGGAATGGCTACGCCTAACAGGGTAGAGCACATGGTTGTGTACTTTCAAGATAAATTTCCAGACATAAATCTTATACTACATTTTCATAACAACAGGGGCACTGCCATGGCTAATCTTTTAGCCGCAATCAAGGTCGGGGCAAATTCCTTTGACACCTCATTGGGGGGAATAGGGGGCTGCCCTTATGTGCCTCAAGCAGCAGGAAATTTGCCCACTGAAGATGTTGTATTCATGCTGGAGGACATGGGAATAAAAACCGGTATCAACCTGGAATCAATTATAAAGGCTGCGCACTTACTTGAAAAAACATTAGGATATACCCTCCCTGGGCAAGTCATGAAAAGCGGGCCACGGGACCCAAGGCTTGCTGCAAAAATACACAATTTATCATAAACTTTAGATAAACCAATAAGTCTGCCAGATTACAGGCCATGCCCTTTTTATGAGATGACAAAACTGAGGCACCAGGGTTAACAAGAATTTTATCGTATCTTACATAGTAGCTATGCAAAGGCCCGGCTGAAATTTTAAGATGGGATATCCATTTATATTTAAAAACTTGGTCTTTTAATGAAAAAATTTATTTACCTAGACAATGCCGCTACATCCTTTCCCAAGCCACCGCAGGTTACGGAATCAGTCATTCACTTTTTAGAAAAAGTAGGCGCTAACCCTGGCAGGTCAGGGCACAAATTGTCAATGGAGGCATCAGCCATCGTACGAAAAACCAGGGAAAGTCTCGCAAGGCTTTTTAACACAAAAGACCCCGGGCGTATAGTTTTTACCATGAATGCTACTGAGTCTTTAAATACGGTAATCTATGGTTTTCTAAATAAGGGTGACAATGTCATTATCTCATCAATGGAGCATAACTCAGTAGTGCGCCCCCTAAAACATCTTGAGGAAAATTCAGTCATAACACTCATTATCGCGCCTTGTGATAATAAAGGCTTCCTGGATATCGATGAATTAAAAAAGCTTATCAATAAAAATACCGCATTAATGGTCCTCAACCATGCATCAAATATTTGCGGAACAATTCAAGATATAAGGGCAGTAAAAAATGCCCTGGGCAATATCCCATTGCTTTTGGATGCGGCTCAGACTGCAGGATGTCATCCAATTGATGTTAACGCCGATGATATTGACTTTCTCGCTTTCACGGGACATAAAGGTCTTTTAGGCCCCCAAGGGACCGGAGGTCTGTATATAAAAGAAGGCCTTACTGTTAGGCCGCTAAAACGGGGGGGAACAGGAACAATTTCTGAAAGCATTAAGCAGCCAGAGTCTTTGCCAGATTCCCTTGAAAGTGGAACCCAAAACAACCCCGGCATAGCCGGTCTTGGGGCTGGGGTTGATTTTATTCTAAAAGAGGGCATAGACGAGATCAAAAAGCACGAGGAATTACTTACCTCAACCTTACTAAAAGAGCTACGCGGTTTGCCCGGGCTTACAATTTATGGGCCTTTAAGGGCGGATCTTCAAACATCCACCATATCCATCACATTCCATTCTATTCTGCCAACTGGCGATAATCATGAATTCGGTGGCTGCGGATCAATAAATTTGGCCTGGATGGAGGAGGGAGCAACTGCCTCGGATGCAGGCCATATCCTAGATAGCGATTTCGACATTTTCGTAAGGGTCGGTTTGCATTGCGCCCCCCTGGCGCATAAGACCCTTGGCACATTTCCCGAAGGAACAGTTCGATTGAGCATGGGGTACTTTAATACAATCCAAGATATAGAATACGCCGCAAAGGCAATAAAAAGAATTGCCGGGATAAAATGAAAGAAAAAGTAAAAAGATTTGATGTGCTCAAAATTAATGGAAAAAATACCGTGAGGGCT
This sequence comes from Deltaproteobacteria bacterium, assembly GCA_018400255.1. GTDB lineage: Bacteria > Desulfobacterota > DSM-4660 > Desulfatiglandales > B25-G16 > M55B121. The sequence continues at coordinate 2,304 of JAGYMO010000148.1, read as the reverse complement.
GAAGATACGGTTGTCAGGGAATTTGCCCTGACTTTATTTCTAAATAGCTATGAGATAATAACACTCATGTGCACACCTTCGAGTCTGGAATATTTAGCTGCGGGCTACCTTTTTTCGGAAGGCCTCATAAAAGAAAAGGACCACATTAAAGATATAACTATTGATATTAAAAAAGGTTTAGCAAGGGTCATGACCTGGAAAGATGGCTTAGTTAAGAGTGGCATATACCCAAAAAGACTTTTGGCCCCAAAGGCCGATAGAATAACTTCTTTGCCTAATGGTATCAACATTGAAAAGAAGGCTCCGATCACGACTAAAATTACAATAAAAAAAGATCAAATCTATTCGTTAATGGATAAATTTGATCTTAGCCCCCAGATCTTTATGAGTACTGGCGGTACACATAGCACGGCCTTGTGTGACAATAAGAATTTTTTGCTTTTCAGCGAGGATATCGGCAGGCATAATGCAATAGATAAGATTTTCGGCGAATGTATCTTAAGAGATATTCAAACCGATGATCGAATAATAATGACGAGTGGCAGGGTTTCATCGCAAACACTCAATAAGGTTTCAAAAACAAACATCCCATTCGTTATATCAAAATCCGCCCCCACAGACTTAGGAATAGAGATATCGAAACATTTGGGCATAACCCTTATAGGATTTGTTCGAGGCCGAAGAATGAATATCTATACCCATGATTGGAGGGTGATAAGATAAAATAACCTGGAATACCTGTATACCAGCTAAAATGAATCCTCTATGGCTCTACCCTAAATAAATTATAGCTAAATCTACGTTTCAATTATTCCAATAACGGCATTATCGGCAATAAATCAACTATCGAAACGGCCGGGCCCTAAAAATTTAAGTGATTTTATGCCTTCTCAGTTGAAACAGAGAGTCTGTCATGAAGATCCCTAGCCCAGACCATATAAGGCAGAAGGTTATAATATGTGAGCTGCTAAAAGGTTCCTTGTAATAAAAAACAGCGAGTAAAAATTGTAGCGTTGGTGTCAGATATTGTATGATTCCAATTGTAGCATATTGAAGCCTTCTTGTAGCACAGGTAAACCACACCAGGGGAAAAGTTGTAACAGCGCCTGCTGAAACGAGTAATAGAGTAGTTTGCCAGTCAATGGCGCCAAAAGCGCCCTGACCTTTTAGCCCCCGGATAAGAATATAAAAAAAGGCCAGGGGGAAAATTAAGCTTGTCTCAATAAAGAGGCCATTGACTGATTCTATCTCAACGTTTTTTCGCAAATAGCCGTAGAATCCAAAACTAAATGCAAGTGCGAGAGATATCCATGGGAGCCTGCCATAGCTTAATGCTAGGTTTATCGTCCCCGCAGCCGCGAGCAATACTGCTGCAATCTTAAGGGTTTGAAGCCTTTCTTTGAGCAATACAATCCCTAATAAAACATTGACAAGGGGATTAATAAAATAACCAAGGCTTGCCTGAAGAACCCTGTTTGTATTTATTGCATAAATAAAGATAAACCAGTTTGTTGCTACAAGCATCGAGCTTAGAACCAGGGTCGTGATTACCCTCCTTGAAGAAAGGGCCTTTCTGAGCGCCCCCCAGTCGCGGCTTATTGCAATAAGAACTAAGGTTAAAGGAGCGGACCAGGCTACCCTATGTGCAAGGATCTCAAGAGGCAATACATGTTGTAGAGATTTATAATATAGTGGTACAAGCCCCCAGAGGCCGAATGCCGCAATGGCATAAAAAAAGCCCATTTTTTGTCTATATGATTCAAACACCATTATTCCTGGGGTAAGGCCGTTTAAAATACGTCACCTTTTAGGGTATGGTTAATAATAATTTTATCTATGCCAAATAAGTCTCATAGATTAGAAACTCTCGGCCTGCAAAAAAACAAGACTTGTTAATCACAATCATGGAAACAGGCATTTGTTCTGTTTTTATGATGACCGCACTAAAGCCGGTTTTTTAAGGCCTCTGGGTTAACAATATGTTTAGGCAATTCACCCCTTATCCCTTTAAGCAAATTCTCTGCTGCCATAACAGCCATTTTACTTCGGGTCTCGATAGTTGCCGAACCTACATGCGGAACAATGAGGCAGTTAGGAAGGCTCAAAAGCTTATGACTGAATGGAATAGGCTCGGGATCTGTTACATCAAGAGCAGCATACGCAATTTTTTTGGATTTCAATGCATCATAAAGGGCATCTGAATCTACAACTGGCCCCCTTGAGGCATTAATCAAGATTGCCGTATCTTTCATGTTAGCAAAAGCGGCAGCATCAATGAGGTGTTTCGTTTCAACCGTAAGGGGA
>JAGYMO010000147.1 GCA_018400255.1 Deltaproteobacteria bacterium | reverse complement strand
GGGAGAGATATGCAGCCTTTTTTATAAAGGAAAATGGCGTCTGGAAGAATTATGGTGATCAGCTTGATTTTATTCCTGCAGGTGCTAATGTGTTTGTTCTTAAAGCCCCCGATGGTGAATCTTTTGTTATAGATCTGGATATTATGGATTGCAATGGAGAATATATCTCGCCTGACAATATAGCCTTTCTGACAATTGATGGACCTCCTGAAACGATTATTTCCGCGGAAGGTATTACTAATGGAACGAATGGTTTTTACACATTTACCCTTGAAGACACCAATGGAAATATATGGCAATCTACAGATTATTTGGACCTTGACCTTGCTCAACCCCTAAGTCCACCTGAACTTATATCACCAGATAATGGGGCCGTTAATATTTCTCCTGGAGAGGTCTCCCTTTCTTGGAGCCCTGTTGACAATAGTGATTACTATTGGGTTGATTTCATTAACATATCAGAGGCCCGACAGGAGAACTCTACAAAGGTCATAGCAACGTGCCCTGGAGATACAACATTTGAATGGAGCGTTGTGGCAAGGCATTATGACTTATATGGGTGGTTGAATGGCGATTATGATTATGAATCAATAAGTGATTGGTGGTCTTTTACAACAGCGGCCCAGTAAAAATTATCAGAGCAGCTTTATTAATCCGGAATAAGCTCTGCCACAAAGCTTCCTACAACGACCTTACTCTTTATTCTGACAGGAATTCTTTTTTCTTTGGTCACCCATATCTGAAGCCTGGCATTTTTGCTTTTTTCGAATACGCCTCTGAGATGGCTTAATTCCGGCTCAACGAGATATGTGTCATATGTTTTTTCTTGTACTTTTATTTTTTCCTCTTTTATGACCTTTACCTTGCCTGGAATACACCTTTTTCCATCCGTTACAGGGCGCTGAATTTCTCTATTCTCACAAAGTTCAGCTATACGAAAGTAGTAAAACACAGACAGAGGGTCAAATGTTCCCGGCAAAAGCGAGACGGACTTTTTCTTCCTGCCAAAATCCGAATATGTGGCGACCCCTTTTCCCCAATCGAAATTGACTATAATATCTCGCTTATTTTTTCCCTTCTTGCGGTTTTTGTACAGTATCGAGTGTGTTAACCCATAATCCGTGTATGCATCTATTCTGTTACGAACTTTATAGAACATGTCAACGAATGAGTTGGTTCTGGCAGTCATAACAAAATGGTTAACCTTAGTTCCATTTATAGTTTCTACAGGAAGTACCTCGAGCACTGCCTCGCCGGCAGGTATGGGGCCCCATCCAACTTGAAATGTCAACTTTTCACCGTAATCAAAAGGGAGCTTTTCCCCATCAGTATCTAATTCTGCGCAATGCGTGGAATTAGATACTGATATAACGCCCATTGTAATAATAGCGAAAATGAATATGCGGATTCTCAATCGATTTTTATATTGCAACACGAGGCCTTTTCCTTACTTTGTACAAAAAAGCAATACATTTATCCTACGTATTTTAGATGGGTAATAAAATATATAAATACAGAAAAAAAGGCAGCAATAATGGGCGTGGCGATCCAGCCCGAAAACACGCCTATAATCGGCCCCCTTTTCAACGCCTCTGCCCTTTTAAGAAGTCCAATTCCCAAAACAGACCCCACCACGGCCTGTGATGTAGACACAGGAACACCAATGATTGCATATATATGAATTGTTATTGCATTTGAGAGTACTACTATTAGGGCGGAGTATGCGTCTAACTTAATGATGCCTTTTCCAACGGTATTCATCACGCCTCTGCTGAATGTTAAAATACCAAGGGCTATGCTGGCGCCTCCAATTGCAGTTGCAGAATTTATAGAAAGAAGGCCGGCACCATAAAAGACTGCTGTTACATTGGCAACATTATTTGCACCAAGGGCATAAGCACCGTAGCATCCTGCAATTATAAGGCTAGACCTCATAAAAAAGTCATAGTCCCATAGGGATAGCCTTAGCCTATTTAAACCTTTTGCCAGCACCAAATATAATATAATGCTTATTATGCAAGCACCAATTGGTGTTCCTATCCAGCATAGAAGAATTTTATTAAGTCCTGCCAGCTCTATGTTTTTTTGCATGATTCCAACACCTATTATAGAGCCAACTACAGCTTGGGATGTAGATACCGGCAGCTTTAATATAGTCATAATTGTTACAGATATGGCTGCTGCAAGGGAAGAGATAGCTGCTTTATTTAAATTCATAGCGGATATACTGCTTATAGTTTCTATCCCGCTTTTGCCTTCAATCAGGGATCCCAGGATAACGAAGATAGAAGCTGCTAAAATAGCCGTTTTGAATCTCACCATCTTAGAGGAGACTGCTGTGCCAAAGATATTGGCGGCGTCATTCGCTCCAAGGGACCAACCAAGGTAGAGGGCTGGAATAATATAGGACATCTAAATCCTTCTCTTTGCACTTAAAATGGTAAGCCTTGCAGCTACATCTTCCACTCTATCCGTGATAGCACCAAGCTCTATAACAAGTTCTTTTAAAAGAATTTTTTCTGCAGTGTCGATATCCATCATAAATATAGTTGTTATGGTGTCCCTTTCTACATGATCACATTCGCTCTCTTTAATATCAATTTCATCAGAAATCTTGTAAATTTTCCCCTTTCGACCAATAAAACTTGTTGCTGCATTATAGACAAGCTGGATTGATTCATAAGATAGATCAACAATTCTTTTTATGTTATGTTTCAGTTCCCTTGGCAGTGAAAGCCTCTGAAGTTGAATTTGGTACAGAACCGACTCTGCCTTATTGGGAATTTTATCCATTGTCTCCAGAAATCCAAGAAGATCCCCCCTTGACTCAGGGA
>JAGYMO010000146.1 GCA_018400255.1 Deltaproteobacteria bacterium | reverse complement strand
GAAACAGTGTTTACAGATCATTGAATCTGTTGTTGCCTCCGAGGGATTGGGTTTTTTGGGATGGAGAGATGTTCCTGTGAATAGTAAGGTCATAGCAGGAAAGGCAAGTGAATCTCAGCCTGTTATTATGCAATGCTTTATAAATGGATCGGGAATTACTTCTTCAAGGCTTGAAAGAAGGCTTTATGTGGTAAGAAAACAGATTGAGCGAAAAGCACTTGAAGCCCTGAGTGAAGAAGAAATGCTATATATTCCAAGTATGTCATGCCGAACCATTGTTTACAAAGGTCTTTTAACCGGCACACAGTTGCCGGAGTTTTACATGGATTTAAATAACCCTGATCTTGCTGCTGCGATGGTAGTAGTCCATCAAAGATATAGCACCAATACATTTCCATCGTGGGAGCTTTCCCAGCCATTCCGCTATCTTGCCCATAATGGGGAAATTAACACCTTGAGGGGAAATTTAAACCATATGCGGTCCCGGGAAAATTTATTTTCCTCAGAACTCTTTGGGAACGATATAAAAAAAATTCTCCCGATCATAGATGAAAGGGGAAGCGATTCCTCCTGCATAGACAATGCCCTGGAACTCCTCGTGAATGGGGGTCGCTCTATTGCCCATGCAATGCTTATGGTTGTTCCAGAGGCATGGGGTGTAAAATATCCAATAGGGCCGGATCAAAGAGGGTTCTTTGAATATCATGCCGGTTTAATGGAACCTTGGGATGGCCCTGCATTCATATCGTTTACGGATGGAAACATGATAGGTGCCATGTTAGACAGAAATGGGCTGCGCCCTGCCAGGTATACCATAACTAAGGAAGGGCTTATGGTGTGCGCCTCTGAGGTAGGCGTCCTGGACTTTTCTCCTGATGAGATTTTGGAAAAGGGCTCATTGCGCCCGGGGCAGATGATTTTGATTGACCTCGAACAAAATAGGGTCCTAAAAAATGGAGAGATTAAATCCATTTATTCCAGAAAACAGCCTTACAGACGTTGGGTAGAAGAGAATAAAATAACGCTTCGTGGATTTTATGGAGATGTGCAGTCTATTAAACCTGATTTCGACAGCCTTTTATTTCATCAAAGACTTTTCGGGTATACAAGAGAAGATCTACAAATGATAATCGAACCAATGGCTTCAACAGGTCAGGAGCCAGTCGGAGCCATGGGAGCGGACACGCCGTTGGCAGTTCTCTCAGAAAAAACTCAATTGCTCTATTCCTACTTTAAGCAGCTTTTTGCCCAGGTTACAAATCCCCCAATCGATCCGGTGCGGGAGGAGCTGGTAATGACATTAATGACTTTTATAGGTAACCCTGGAAATATACTTATCGAGGTACCCCAGAACAGCCGCCTTATAAAGCTTCGCCACCCAATCCTTGCCAATGAGGATTTAAGGAGAATAATAGGGCTTGATATTGATGGCTTCAAAACCTTTAGACTTCCCATGTCATTTCCCGCAGAAGGGTCATGGAAAAGCCTCGACTTTTCTATTGATCAGCTATGTAAAAAAAGCGAGGAGGCCCTGCACAGTGGTGCATCTCTTATAATCCTTACTGATAGAGATTTGCCTGAAGATATGGCTCCCATACCGGCTCTTCTGGCTGTTTCGGCAGTCAACTCGTACTTATCAAAAAAGGGGATGCGTACAAGTACAGGACTCATAGTAGAGACCGGGGAGGCCAGAGAGGTTATGCATATAGCCCTACTATTAGGCTATGGTGCAACTGCGATCAATCCCTATATCGCATTTGAAACTGTTGCCAGTATGGCAATAAAAGGTGAGCTAAAGGGTCATATTGATGTTGCTAAGGCAATTGAAAATTACATAAATGCCCTGTGTAAGGGAGTATTAAAGGTTATGTCTAAGATGGGAATATCAACCCTTCGTAGCTATAGAGGTGCTCAGGTATTTGAGGCAATTGGTCTTAATGGAAAAATTGCGGAAAAATATTTCCCAGGCACTTTTTCGCCTATAGGGGGTATAGGGTTGGAGGAAATAGCCTCAGAGGCACGACAGCGTTATCAGGATGCACATAATAAACCGAAATCAGATAGAATTTTAAAGAGTGGAGGCCGTTATAAATATCGTGTAGACGGGGAGAGGCACCTATGGACACCGGAAGCCATAATCAATCTCCAGCAGGCAACAAAAAAGAATGATTTTGGCCTTTATAAGGCATTTTCTGACCGGATCAATAATCAGCTTGATACATTATTCACGCTACGCGGTATGTTCCATTTCAAAAAAACAAAACCCATTCACATTGATGAAGTGGAGCCCTCTTCTAAAATAATCAAGAGGTTTGTCACTGGCGCTATGTCCTTCGGGGCCCTTAGCAGAGAGGCCCATGAGACAATTGCCATAGCAATGAATAGGTTGGGTGCCATGAGCAACAGTGGTGAGGGGGGTGAAGATGCTGCGCGCTATATACCCTTGCCAAACGGAGACAATCGATCCAGCGCGGTTAAGCAGGTAGCGAGTGGGCGATTTGGTGTAACAGCAGAGTATTTAGTTAATGCGAAAGAGATTCAAATAAAAATAGCACAGGGTGCAAAGCCGGGTGAAGGAGGCCAGCTTCCAGGCCACAAGGTAAACGAGGAGATTGCCAGGGTACGCCATTCTACCCCTGGCGTTATCCTTATCTCTCCGCCTCCGCATCATGACATTTATTCTATTGAAGACCTTTCGCAGCTTATCTTCGACCTAAAAAATGTCAATCCTGATGCCCGGATTTCGGTCAAACTGGTATCTGAAGTTGGTGTAGGAACAGTAGCCGCAGGCGTTGCCAAAGCCCATGCGGATAAGGTCTTGATTAGTGGCTATGACGGGGGGACAGGGGCTTCACCGCTTTCCTCGATTCAACACGCAGGTTCCCCCTGGGAATTAGGGCTTGCAGATACGCAACATACCCTTGTCCTGAATGGTTTAAGAAGTTGTATAAGGCTGCAGGTAGATGGCCAGATGAAGACTGGTAGGGATGTCATAATGGCAGCACTTTTAGGGGCGGAAGAATATGGATTTGCCACAGCGGTATTAGTAGTATTGGGTTGTGTAATGATGAGAAAATGCAATGCAAACTTTTGCCCTGTAGGTGTTGCTACACAGGACTCCAGGCTTCGAGAGTTGTTTAAAGGCAGGCCTGAGCATGTAATTAATTATTTTCATATGGTCGCTGAAGAGGTCAGGGAATATATGGCCCAGCTTGGATTTCGCTCAATGGATGACCTGATAGGTAGATCTGATCTCATAGAGAAGAATAATGCAATAGAATTTTGGAAGGCCCGGGGATTAGATTTTTCAAAGGTACTTTATCGTCCGAAAATGAATAAAAACGTATCTTACAGGTGCACTGAAAATCAAAGGCACAATATCGTTGATATTATGGACAGGGAATTGTTTTCAAGGGCTTACAGTGCATTGAAAAATGGCCAAAGGATTTCCATAGAAATCCCAATAAGAAACACGAACAGGGCAGTAGGCGCCATGCTCTCAGGTCAGATTGCAAAACGGTTTGGAAACCGTGGCCTACAGCCTGACACAATAACTATACAATTTAGCGGGGCTGCCGGGCAGAGCTTTGGTGCCTTTGGTGCTCATGGGCTCACCTTTATTTTAGAAGGCGAGGCGAATGACTACGTAGGCAAGGGACTTTCGGGCGCAAAGATTATCGTAAAGCCATACAGGGGGAGCGATTTTAATCCGTCTGAAAATGTAATAGCAGGAAATGTTATACTGTATGGTGCTACTAGCGGTGAGCTTTATATCTCGGGCAAGGTAGGTGAGCGTTTCGCTATACGAAATAGCGGTGCCTATGCTGTGGTTGAAGGAGTTGGGGATCATGGCTGTGAGTATATGACAGGAGGCCGCGTGGTTATACTTGGAAAAACAGGGGTTAATTTTGGTGCCGGGATGAGCGGGGGTATAGCCTATGTTTATGACCCTTCACAGGAATTTGACAGCCGTTGTAACTTAGATATGGTAGATTTGGAGCTTGTTACAGATGAGGCGGATGTTTCTGAACTTAAGGGAATGATACAAAAACATTTTGAATATACTGGCAGCAAAAAGGCCTGGGAAATACTCAACGGCTGGAAAACGCAGCTCCCGAATTTTATAAAGGTATTTCCAATGGAGTATCGATTGGTATTGGGAAAAATGAGCAAAGAGGATGAGGCAACCGAAAGGCAGGAGGCTCAGCATGGGTAAAGCCGAAGGTTTTATGGAATATGGGCGTAGAGACCCCGAATACAGGCCTGTACATGAAAGAATCTTGGATTACATGCCTGTAGAGCTTTCGTTAAGCCAACAGGAAATAGTGAGGCAGGCTGCTCGATGCATGGATTGTGGCACACCTTTCTGTCATGCTTACGGGTGTCCTTTGTTTAGCATCATACCGGAGTTTAACGACTATGTTTACAGGGGAAAATGGCAGCAGGCGCTGGATTTACTTTTATCCAAAAACAATTTTCCTGAATTCACAGCCAGGGTCTGCCCGGCCATTTGTGAAGCGGCATGCGTGGCAGGGATTAATGGTGATCCCGTAAACATACGGCAAATTGAACTGGCAATAATTGAGAAGGGATATGAAAGTGGCTATGTAAGGCCAGAGATCCCGGCCCGAAGGATTGACAAGGCTGTTGCAATTGTTGGCTCTGGGCCATCCGGGTTGACCGTGGCAAACGAGCTTAACAAGAAAGGATACGGTGTTACTGTTTTTGATAAAGCAAATCATGCAGGCGGGATTTTAAGGTATGGCA